>JAGVPR010000081.1 GCA_020052115.1 Candidatus Eiseniibacteriota bacterium | reverse complement strand
GCTCGCCGCCTTCCTCTTCTCAACGAGCGGCCCCCTCCTCTGGTACGGGGCGAGCGGCATGGAGACGAGCCTCTTCCTGGCGGCCGGACTCATGGCGATCGAGCGCTTCGGGCGCGGCCGCCGCACGGCCGCGGCGCTCTGGTGCGGCCTCGCCGTATTCATGCGCCTCGACGGACTCCTCTTGGCGGCCGTCTTCGCAATCATGGCCGGGCGCGACGCCTCTTCGAAGGGCGGCTCGTTCGCACGCTCGGCGCTCCGGCTTCTTGCGATCCCGGCCGCGTTCTATCTGCCGGCCCTTGCGGCGAACCTGTTCATCGAGAAGAGCCTCTTCCCTTCGACGCTCCTCGGACGCGTCATGCTCCAAACGTTCTCGTTCACGCCGTTCGATCCGTCGCGCCTGCCGAAGCACATCATCTGGTGGGCGGGGTTCGCGGGCGACTGGATCGCGGGCCTCGAGTTCGGGCGCATCCTTCCCGGCGCCGTGGCCTTCGCCGATGTGCTGGTTCGCGCGCTCGTGCCGGTGGGGGCGTTGATGGTCGGCGGGCTCGTCGTGATCGTCCTCACCCGTCGCGGAAGGCCCGAGGCCGGAGCGTTCCTCTGGTGGGCCGCCCTCATGGCGCTCGCCTACGGTTGCGTGCTGCCGGGCATCGCCTATGCGGGCCGGTACGAGCCGATGATCGTGCCGCTTCTCCTCTGGGCGATCGCGGTCGCCGCCGGCGGAATCGCGACGCTGCTCGAAGAGCACCTGCCCCGCCGCGCCGCACGCGTCCTCACGACGATCCTGTTAGGGCTGCTCGCCGCCCAGTCGCTCCTCGGCACGTTCGTGTGGCGGGACGTCAGACGCCTCTCGGTGGAACATATCGCCCGCGTGCACGTCGAGATGGGTCGCGCCATCCAGGCGCTCCCGGCCGGCGGCACGGTCGCCGCCTTCGATGTCGGCGCGATCAAGTATGCGAACCCCGGGCGAGAGATCGTGGACTGGGCCGGACTGACCGACGGCCGCATGCGCGAAGCGATCCGGCGCGGCCGCGGCGCCGAGTACCTGCGCTCGAAGCGGGTCGCCTATCTCGCGGTGATGGAAGGCTCCGACGGGGCATTGCACCGCTACCCGTTCGATCTCGCGACGGAATCGCGCGAGGGCCGCATGGCGTTCACGCAGGAGCCGGGACCGGGGAGCCCGGCCGCGCTGCCGAGCTTCATGACGCCGCCCGAGGAGTACGCCCGCTTCATCCCCGCGGTGCTCATCGCCGAGTGCCGCATGAGCCTCTATAGGGTCGAGTGGCCCTGAGGCGCCGAACTCATCCTTGACTCGAGGGTCCTTGTCCGTTAGGTTGCTTGTGAATAGATGCACAAGCGAGCGAACCCCGCCAGACGCTTGCAATAGAATGCGATAGGAATATCGGAGACCATGGATCCCCTTCTTCGCGATATCAACTCCTTCATGATCACGCGGGTGAACACGGCCCTCGGCTGGGCGCGAAAGAACTCGCTCTGGCCGATGCCGATGGGCATCTCCTGCTGCGCGATCGAGATGATGGCCACTGCGGCGAGCCGCTACGACCTCGCTCGCTTCGGCGCCGAGGTGCTGCGCTTCTCGCCTCGCCAGGCGGATCTCATGATCGCGGCGGGCACGCTGACGCACAAGATGGCGCCGATCGTTCGCCGCATCTACGAGCAGATGCCGGAGCCGAAGTGGGTCATCGCGATGGGCACGTGCCTCAACACCGGCGGCATGTACTGGAGCTACAGCGTCGTTCAGGGCCTGCACAAGGTGGTGCCGGTGGACATCTTCATTCCCGGCTGTCCGCCGCGGCCCGAGAACGTGCTGAACGCGCTCATGGAGATACAGAAGATCATTGACGCGGGCGGCAAGGCGGAGCACAAGCACGAGGAGACCGAGCGACGTTGGATGATGCGCGGGCTCTTCGAGGAGAGGGAGCCCGTGCCGGATCCGCTCGCCCGCTTCACGAATCCAGATCGCCGGTAGGTTCGAGGACGCCCATGGCCGAAGCCGCCATCCAGACTCGCGACATGCTCATGAACATGGGCCCGTCGCACCCCTCGACTCACGGGGTGCTTCGGATCGTGCTCGAACTGGACGGCGAGACCGTGCACCGCGCCATTCCGCATGTCGGCTACCTCCACCGAGGCTACGAGAAGCTCGGCGAGGACATGACCTACCATCAGTACATCCCGTACACCGACCGGCTCGACTATCTCTCCCCTCTCGCGAACAACACCGCTTACGCCCTGGCCGTCGAGAAGCTCCTCGGCCTCGACGTGCCGCCGCGCGGGAAGGCGATCCGCGTCCTGATAACGGAGCTTGCGCGCATCTCCTCGCACCTGCTCGGCGTCGGCACCTGGATCATGGATGTCGGGGCGCTCACGGTCTTCTTCTACACGTTCCAGGAGCGCGAGGAGCTGTACGACATCTTCGAGATGCTCACGGGCGCCCGGCTCACCACGAGCTTCAGCCGGATCGGCGGCCTCGCCTTCGATCTGCCGCCCGGCTTCATCGAGAGGGTGCGCGCGTTCCTGGACCGCTTCCCGAAGAAGATTGATGAGCTGGAGAATCTCGTCAGCCAGAACCGCATCTGGCGCGACCGCACCGTGGGTGTGGGTGTGCTTCCGAAGGAGAAGGCGGTCGCGCTCGGCCTCACGGGCCCGAACGCGCGCGCGAGCGGCGTCGAGTGGGACATCCGCAAGGAGCAGCCGTACCTCGGCTACGAGCAGTACGACTTCGACGTGCCCGTCGGGCGAAACGGCGACTGCTACGACCGGTACATCGTCCGCGTCGAGGAAATGCGCCAGAGCGTGAAGATCTGCCGCCAGGTGCTCGACAGGCTGCCGGACGGCCCGGTGAACGTTGACGATCCGAACGTGACATTGCCGCCGAAGGAGAAGGTCTACACGAAGATGGAGGAGCTCATCCGCCACTTCAAGATCATCTCCGGGGGGATCCGCGCCCCGATGGGCGAGATCTACTCCGCCGTCGAGAACCCGAAGGGCGAACTCGGCTTCTACATCGTCTCGACCGGAGAGCCGAAGGCATACCGCATGCGCATCCGGTCGCCGTCCTTCGTGAGCATCCAGGCGCTCGAGTGGATGCTCCCCGGCTACAGGATGGCCGACGTCGTGTGCATCATCGGCAGTCTCGATTTCGTCATGGGCGAGTGCGACCGGTAGAGGAGACGGATGGCTCTCGTGCAGATCACGATAGACGGCCGGACGGCCTCCGTGCGCGCCGGCACCTCGGTCCTGGAAGCGGCGAAGCAGCTGGGGATAGACATCCCCCACTTCTGTTACCACCCGGGGCTCACGGTGGTGGGCGTTTGCCGCATGTGCCTCGTGCAGGTGAAGGGCGCGCCGAAGCTCGTGATCGCGTGCAACACGCCGGCGGCCGAAGGCATGGTCGTGGAGACGCGCTCGCCCGAGGTGCTCGCCGCGCAGAAGGGGATGCTGGAGTTCCTGCTGCTGGATCATCCGCTCGACTGCCCGATATGCGACAAGGGCGGCGAGTGCCCGTTGCAGGATTTCACGCACCGTTTCGGCCCTCCCGGCAGCCGCCTCGACATGCCGAAGCAGACGACGTACAAGCGGCGCCCGCTCGGGCCGCACATCGTCTTCGACGAAGAGCGATGCATTCTCTGCTGGCGCTGCACGCGCTTCTCGGCCGAGATCAGCGGATACGACGAGCTGGGGCTCGTTCGCCGCGGCAGTCGCACTCAGATAGACCTCATGCACGGCGATGAGCTGGGCGATCCGTTCCAGGGAAATCTCGCCGATGTCTGCCCGGTCGGGGCCCTCACGAGCCGCGAGTACCGCTTCCAGGCGCGGCCCTGGGAGATGCTGCGGCGCAAGACAACCTGCCAGCTCTGCGCGGTCGGATGCGGGATGGAGATCTGGAGCCAGAAGGGGCGCCTCGTGCGCATCACCGCCGCGGAGAACCTCGCCGTCAACGACTACTGGATCTGCGACCGAGGCCGCTACGGACACTATTACCAGAACGGCGCGGGACGGGTCACAGAGCCGATGGTGCGCCGAGTGGGCGAACTCGTGCCCGTGACGTGGAAGGAAGCGTTCGCGGCCGTGGCCGAGGAGATGCGCGAGCGCGGGCCGGCGGCGATCATCGCGGGCGGCGATCTCACGAACGAGGATTACTTCGCGCTGCAGCGCCTGGCTCGCGGGGCGCTTGGGACCGCGGATCTCGATCTTTCGGAGCCGGAGCCGGGCGCCGATGTGATGGCGGATCTGTTCGCCGCGGGACCTGCATGGGGCTCGGTGCAGGAGCTGGAAACCGCGGGAGCGATCCTCGTCGTCGGAGAGGACATCGAGCGCACGCACCCTGTCTATTTCCTGCGGCTGCGAAAAGCGATGCGACGCGGCGTGCCGGTCTTGTTTCTCGGCTCTGAGCCGTCGCGACTCCAAGAATGGGCCGCGGCTTCGGAGGTCGTCGCCCCTGCCGATCTCGCCGCGCGGCTGGCGCTCGTCGCCGCGACACGGCGTGCCGGCGTGAGGGCCGCCG
>JAGVPR010000164.1 GCA_020052115.1 Candidatus Eiseniibacteriota bacterium | reverse complement strand
GAGGATCCCGAGGCCGCCTCGGCGGGCGGCGTGGCGCTCCTGCAGCCGGTGCCCGATCTCGAGACGATGCTCGATCGGGAGAAGGTTCCGAGCGCGGTCACCGGGCGCGCCGCCGCGCTTGCGATCGAGAAGGCGGTGGCGCTCGCTCTCGCGGGCAAGGCGGAGGCGATCGTCACGGCGCCGGTTTCGAAGGACGCGCTGCAGAAAGCCGGTTATGTCTATCCGGGGCAGACGGAATTCCTCGCTGCGCTCACCGGGACGACCCGCTTCTGCATGGGCTTCGATTCCGAGAAGCTGCGGGTGGCCTTGGTCACCACGCACATGGCGCTCCGCGAGGTGCCGGACGCCGTAAGCCCCGCGCGTGTCGAGGAAACGATCCTCGTGTTCGATCAGGCGCTCAGGCATGATTTCGGGATCGCGAAGCCGCGCATCGGAGTCTGCGCGCTGAACCCGCACGCGGGCGAGGGAGGCCTCTTCGGCCGTGAAGATGATGAGAACGTCGCCCCCGGCGTGGCGCGCGCCCGTGCCGCAGGGGCAGATGCGAACGGCCCTTACTCGGCGGACACGCTCTTTCGCCGAGCCGTCGCCGGGGAGTTCGACGGCGTCGTCGCCCTGTACCACGATCAGGGTCTTGGACCTGTGAAGGCGCTCGGCCTCTCGGTGAACGTCACCCTCGGGCTTCCGATCGTCCGCACCTCCCCGGATCACGGGACCGCGCTCGACATCGCAGGCCGCGGCATCGCGGACGAGCGGCCGATGCGGCAGGCGATCCTCACGGCGGCGCGAATGGCCATGGCGCGGCGTAGGAGCAAGGCGGAGGCCGGCCGATGATCAGTTTCCACCATGTGAGCAAGCGCTACTCGCGCTCGACCGTGCCCGCGCTGCTCGACGCGACGTTCGAACTCTCGAACGGCGAGATCCTGTTCGTTCTGGGACCTTCCGGCTCAGGAAAGAGCACGCTGCTCAAGATGGTCATCATGGAAGAGCTTCCCGATGAGGGACAGGTGGTCGTCGGCGGGTACACCTCGTCGGCGATCAGCTCGCGAAAGCTGCCGCAGCTTCGGCGGAAGATCGGCATGGTCTTTCAGGACTTCCGGCTTCTGCGCGACCGCAACATCTTCGACAACGTCGCGCTCCCGATGCGGGTCGCCGGGATCTTCGATCCGCGGCGCATCCACACGGCGGCGGGCGCCGCGCTCGCGGAGGTCGGTCTCTACCACCGCCGCAACGCCTACCCCGCGGAGCTCTCGGGCGGCGAGCAGCAGCGCGTCGCGATCGCGCGCGCGATCGTCAATGAGCCGCTCGTCGTCCTTGCCGACGAGCCCACAGGGAACCTCGATCACAAGATCGGTGCCGAGATCTTCGAACTGCTCCGGCGCATCAACCGCACCGGCACGTCGGTCGTCGTCGCCACGCACGATGAGGAGATGACCGCCCGCTTCGGCCAGCGCGTGCTGAGGCTCGAGGAAGGGCACATCATCTCGGACACCGGCGCGGGGACGGGTCACCCGTCGCATGGCCGGAAATAGCGCGCGGCGGACCCGAACGAGCCGCTCCCTGCACATTTTCCACAAAGCACTCTAGAATCCGCCGCCGGACTCCGCCCATGTGCGCCCACTTCACTGTGAAGCTTGTCTCAGAACCATATTCCTGCTATAATTCCTGCCGTTGTGGGCGGGGGCGCTCTTGACCTGGGCCGACTCGAGGCGCGTCTTGCCCCGCATGGCGTGCGCCGAAGCCGCCGCCACCGACCCTCTTGATTCCTAACGCCGGTCCGCGTGGTCCGAACACACCCCGGAATCCTCGCTTGCCGCTCCGGGGATCGTCTCCGGCATTCCCATACGCATCGCTTCGCGGCTCCTCGCCGCGGGTGAAAGGAGGCGGGTCATGTCCCGCAGTCATCCGATCGCTCTGCTTCTCATCATCCTGCTCGTCGCGTTCTCCTCCTCCGCCGTCGAGGTCCTCGCGCAGTCCGCATCGGCAAGCCCCCCGCCTTATCCCTCGGAGCGCAGCCACATCGAGATCATGTTCGCTCCGGACTCGCAGGTGCGTCTCCGGGCGGGCGTTCCCGCGGACCTGGCGACGAATGCTCTGGCAGGCGTGGATCAGGTCCTCGCGCCGATCGGCGGAGTCGAATGGTCCCGCATCTGCGACGTACCGGAAGCGAAGCTCGATGAGCTGCAGGCGATCGGAAAGGCGAACACGGGGAACGACATCTACAACTTGAACAACATCTACCGCCTGCGCTTCGACGACAAGGCCGGCGCGGTGGACGTCTGGAGGCTCGCCGCGGATCTGGAAGCGCTTCCCGGAATCATGCTCGCGCGGCCGGTTCCCTTGCCGATGGAGCCCCCGAATCCGCCCGACTACGACCCGTCACAGAACTACAACGACCCGGCCTCCTCGGTCCCGAGCGGCATTGACGCCCGCTACGCCTGGACGCTGGCCGGCGGCACAGGCGCAGGGATCACGGTCTGCGACCTCGAGTACAGCTGGAATTACAACCACGCCGACGTGACGAAGGCGCTAGGCTCACAGATCAACGTGAACGTCGCGGACCCGTTCAGCAACACCAATCACGGAACCGCGGTCATCGGCGAACTCGTCTCGGACGACAACCTCCCGAACTGGGGGACCAAGGGTAGTTGCTACGGGGCGAATCTCAAGACCTGCGGCACCTACTACGGCCTCACGCCGAGCTGGAACGTGCCCGGCGCCCTCGCCGTGGCGATCGCAAACCTGAACGCGGGCGACATCATCCTGCTCGAGCAGCAATGGGACTACGCCGGCGGCGGCACGTACGTGCCGGTCGAGTGGTGGCTGAACTACTCGCCGAACGCCCAGACGAACAACGGCGTCTACGCCGCGATCGTCACCGCGGTTGCCAACGGCATCCACGTGGTCGAGGCCGGCGGCAACGGCAATATTGACACGGACCTCATGACGTGGTTCGGCGACTCCGGCGCGATCATCGTCGGCGCCGGCGGCGCGTACCCCGGCGGTTCGTGGCCGCAGACGAATCTCGAGAGGCTTTCGTTCTCCAGCTACGGCTCGCGCTTCAACCTCCAGGGCTGGGGCGAGAACGTTGTGACCACCGGCTACGGCAATCTCTACAGCGCCGAGGGCGTGAACAAGTACTACACGAACAATTTCAGCGGGACCTCGAGCGCCTCGCCGATCGTGGCGGGCGCGGTCGCCTGCTGTCAGGGCTACTACATCGCCAATGTGTCGGCGACCCCGCTGGCACCCGGCCCCATGCGCACGCTCCTCGTGAACACGGGCACGCCGCAGTTCTTCGGTCTCGCCGGCGCCATCGGCCCGCGCCCCGACTGCTATGCGGCGATCCAGAACATGGTGCCGGCACAGAACTACGAGTACGGCGATGCACCCGAGCTGGCGCTGGCCTATCCGGCCACGGGCACTATCGGGCAATTCCCGACGTGCGTCGGCAGCGGGCCTCCGGGATCGTTCGTGCAGCACGGCGCCTCGCCATGGGCGTACTTCGGACCCGCGGTGGACTACGAGCCCGAGGGCAACGCCGGCAACTGCCCGTTCTTCCCGCCGTACGACGCCGACGAGTGCTGGAACGACGGTGACGCGGGCCTCCTCTTCCCGCCCGCATATACGATCAGCCCCGTCCTCCAGGTGGTCCCGTGCAACCCGCCGTACACCGGCTGCCTCGGCCTGACATGCGCGAACGCCCAGTGGGGTGCGAATCTCGACATCCAGGTGGTCAACAACGGCCCCACGGTGTTCGTCAACGTACTGATGGACTGGGATCAGAACGGCTGGTGGGCGGGCGGCTCATCCTGTCCGACCGGAGCGGCTCCCGAGCACGTGCTGGTGGACTTCCCGGTGCCGGGCGGCTACGCGGGCCCGCTGTCCGGACTTGTTCCGCCGGGGTTCTTGATCGGCCCGAATCCGGGATATGTCTGGACGCGATTCAGCGTGACCGATATGCCGGTCGGCTTCGGCTGGAGCGGCGCCGGCATCTTCGCGATCGGCGAGAGCTGCGACTACTTGTTGTGCGTTGAGGAACAGTCGTGGGATCTCGAGTACGGTGACGCCCCGGAAGGCGCGCTGGCCTATCCGGCGGCCGGGACGATCGGGTTCTTCCCCACGTGCACCGCCGTCGGACCTGCCGGCTTCGTATCGCACATGAGCGGCGGGCTGCTCTATTTCGGGCCGACCGTTGATCTCGAGACGGATGGGAACGCGGGCAACTGCCCGCTCTTCCCGCCGTACGATGCCGACGAATGCTGGGGAGACGGCGACGCGGGGCTTCTGACCCCCGGGTCATTCACGATTGACGCCGCTCTGAACGTCGTTCCCTGCCCCTTGAGCCCGCCGAGATCGCTCGGCACCGCGTGCACATCCGCCCTGTGGGGTCCCAATGTGGACATCCAGGTGACGAACAGCACACCCCTGGATGCATACGTCAACGTGCTCATGGACTGGGACCAGAACGGGACATGGCAGGGTGCCTCCCAGTGCCCGACGGCGAGTGCGCCCGAGCACGTGCTCGTGAACTTCCTCGTGCCCGCCGGCTTCTTGGGCCCGCTCTCGGCGCTCGGCCCGCCGGGCTTCCTGATCGGCCCGAACTCCGGGTACGTCTGGAGCCGCTTCACGGTGAGCGACTCGCCGGTCCTCGTGGCGGACTGGGACGGCAGCGGCGCGTTCCAGGACGGCGAGACGTGCGACTACCTGCTCCAGGTGGATCCGGCGCAGCCGCACCACGACTACGGCGACGCCCCGGAGGGCTCCATCGCCTACCCGTTGACCGGCATACTGGGGCAGTTCCCAACGTGCGTGAACATCGGCCCCGCGGCGTTCGTCGCGCATCAGAGCACGGGGCTGCTCTACATCGGACCTTCGGTGGACGGCGAGTCCGAGGGCAACGCGGGCAACTGCCCGTTCTTCCCGCCTTACGACGCCGACGAGTGCTGGAACGACGGGGATGCGGGCCTGCTGTTCCCGCCGCCTTACACAATCGACAACCTGCTCAACATCGTCCCGTGCCCCCTGGGTCCAGCCGGCTCTCTTGGTCTCACGTGCAACATGGCATACTGGGGTCTCAACCTTGACATCCAGGTGACGAACAACACGAACTTCGATGCGTTCGTCAACGTGCTCATGGATTGGGACCAAAACGGGATGTGGCAGGGCGTCTCCACGTGCCCGACGGGGGCGGCACCGGAACACGTGCTGATGGACTTCTTGATTCCGGCCGGATTCAGCGGGCCGCTCTCTCTGTTCGTTCCGCCGCCGTTCCTGATCGGTCCGAACTGGGGCCACGTGTGGAGCCGGTTCACGATCAGCGATCAACCGGTCGGTCCGTTCTGGGCGGGCGACGGGAACTTCACCGACGGCGAGACATCCGACTACCTTCTCGAGATCCAGCGTGATCTGACGGGCATCGAGGAGACGGAAGCACCGATCACGGCGACGCGCCTTCTGCCGGCGTTGCCGAACCCGTTCTATGGAGCCACGACGATCCGCTTCGAGCTGGTGCGGTCAGGCGATGCGGCTGTGGGCGTCTACGACGTCGCCGGGCGCCGCATCCGGACGCTGTTCGAGGGCGAGCGGGCCTCGGGCCGTTACCAGACCGTGTGGGACGGCCGAAACGACGCGGGCGAGCGTGTCGCGAGCGGCATGTACTTCGTCCGCCTCCGCAGTGAAGGGAAGGGCTACAGCAGTCCGCTCCTCCTTCTGAGGTAGGACGAAACGAACACCGGCCGGCCTTCCCGCCGGCCCGGCGTGATGGAGGCAGGCGCTCCGGCCCTCAGCCGGGGCGCCTCCTCGTTTCCACCCCATTCCCATTCGCGCACCGCCGCGCGGCTTCGCGCCGTGGCGCGTCTCAGCCAGAGTGCCCTCCGAGCGCCGCCTCAACGAGAACACGCCTGCGGGCGATGATTCCTTGTGCGGGTCGCTCCTGCATCGTTTGGAGGATGAGGCCGATGCGCGCACCGAGGATTCTGCTGCCGGCCGTCTTCACCGTTCTTTTCGCGTCCGGTTCGAGCGCCGCGGAGTTGAAGTGCGGCGGGCTCACGATGGCCATGACGGCGACGTTTCCCGATGACCCCGGCTTCGAGGGCCTCTACAAGTACACGCTCTCGGGGTCGTGGGACGCCGCCCTCAGCGGGCTCAGCCGCGTGGAGCTTTCGCTGTCCCTGGGGGACTGCGCCTGCGCGTGCGACGCCGGGGTCACGAGCTTCTCTACCCCTGCCGGCGCCTCGGCCGGCCGGGATTTGAACGCGCATGCGTGCGAGGTCGGCTACGCAGGCAGCTACACCTGCAAGCGGGCGCCGTCGGCGCTTCCAGAGCTGCAGACCCCGATCGTGGAGTTCAGCGCGGGCTCCGGCGCCTGCCGGACGGAGAGCGCGGGAGCCGGCGCCTGGCACTTCTACTCGCCTTTCCCGCCCGCGCCGGCCGCAACGTACCCGAACCTGGTCGCCGTGAAGAGCGATGGCGCGATGTGCGCCGCAGCTCTGACCGGCCAGGTCCCTCTCTGCCGCTGCCCGACCCGCGTCGAGACGAGCACCTGGGGCCGCATGAAGTCGCTCTACCGCTAGGGAGAGACGCACCCGGACAGCCGGGGCGACCGGCCGCCCGCTCGCGCGCAATCCGGTTCTTTCGAGCCCCGCCGCTCAATTCGCTTGCCTCCAGCCCCGTTCTATCTGTATTCGTGCTCCATCGGCGCCGCGGTTCGCCACGCGGCGAGGAGTTCACGAACTTCCGGGAAAGGGAGGTGCGCATGGGACGATTTCCCCCGTCCGTCGGCGTTCCGCTCGCCGCCGCCTGCCTGATGGTCTCGATCATCGCTTCGCCGGCCGCGGGCGACAACATCGCCGCCGACACGGCGCCACCGCTTCTGGTGCGCGTAATGTGGGACGGCCACGTCATCCCCGGGATCACGAAGGTCACCGGGCTCGTCCGGCGCACCGAAGTGATCGCCCCGCGAAGCGGCGGCGATCCGAGCAGCTACCGGCTCTCACCGGGGGCGACCTCGTACGAGCCGATCATCCTCGAGAGACATCTCGGCCAGGACGCGGAGTTCGAGCGCTGGGCGGACAAGGTGTGGAGCTTCGGCTCGGGCCTCGGAAGCGAGGTCTCGCTTCGCGACTTCCGCAAGGACATCATCATTGACCTGCTCGATGAGATGGGCCAGAAGGTCCTGTCGTACCGCATCTACCGCTGCTGGCCGTCGGACTACGTCGTGCTCGGCGACATGGATGCCGAGCGCCCGTCAGCGCCGATCGAGACGCTTGTGCTTCAGTACGAGGGCTGGGAGAGGGATCACGAACTCGCGCCGCCTCACTAGACGGCGCGGACGTTGAGTGCACAGGTGAGGCCCGCCCATAGGAGGATGTTCATGATGCTCAGAAGGCTGCTGGCCGGCGTCACGCTCGCGGGCGTCCTGGCGACTCTCGCGCCCGCGGCGCTCGGTTCGGAATTCACCGTCAACACGCACCGCTTCGACCCGTACAAGCAATTCAAGTTCCGCGTCAAGTGGGACGGCCGCTACGTGCCGGGGATCCTGCACGTGAGCGGCCTCACGCGCACGACCGAGGTGATCACGAGCCGCCCGGGAAGCGCGCCGAGCACGGAGCAGCGCTCGCCCGGGCAGACGCATTACGAGCCGATCGTGCTCGAGCGCGGCCGAACCCACGACGACACGTTCGAGAAGTGGGTGAACAAGGTGTGGAACTTCGGCTCCGGCCTGGGCTCGGAGGCCTCGCTCGGGGACTTTCGCAAGGACGTCATCATCGAGCTCTACAACGAGGCCGGCCAACTGGTGATGTCGTGGAAGGTGTACCGCTGCTGGCCCTCGAAATACAGCGCCGTGACCGAGTTCGACGCGCTGAGCACGCAGGTCGCGATCGAGACGATCACGATGGAACACGAGGGTTGGGAGCGGGATCTGGAGGTCGTCGAGCCGTCCGAGCCGACGTACAGCCAGCACTAGCAGCTCGCTTCGTGACAGGACGGCGACCCTGCCGCCATGCTCGTCTCTCGGGTCGGGGTGACCCTGGGCCCGAAGGAGAGGCTTCGTTTGCGCCGACCGATCTACTTCCTGCGAGAGGGCTTCCGCCAGTTCGTGCGGAGCCCGTCGCTCTCAGCGTCAGCCATCGTGGCCATGACCGCCTCGCTCGCGGTGCTCGGGCTGTTCGCGGTCGCGAGCCGGAACCTGGGGGTCGTGCTCGAAGGCGTGGAGCGCCGCAAGGAGATGTCCGTCTTCCTCGAGGGCGGCGTCCTCGAGGAGCAGCGCCTCCAGATCGAAAGCCGGCTCAGGCACATCACTGGCGTGACGGGACTGCGCTTCGTGAGCCCGCAGGAAGCCTGGCAACGCTTCGAGCAGGAGATGGGAGAGACGGGCCTCCTCGACGTGCTCGGCGGAAACCCGCTTCCCGCTTCGTATGAAGTGGATCTCGCCTCGACCGCTCGGACCTACGGCGAGATGGAACGGATCGCCCAGGAGGCCGGCGCCCTGGACGGCGTCGAGGAGACCGTCTTCGGCGGCGAGTGGGTGCGGCGCCTCGACCGGCTGCTCGCGGCCGTGCGCATCGGGAGCGCACTCGCCGGCTTTCTCGTGGGGCTATCGGTCATCTTCATCATCAGCCACACGATCCGCCTCACGGTGCTGGCGAAGCGCGACCTGATCGAGATCCTACGCGTGGTGGGAGCGTCGCGGACGTTCGTCCGGATGCCGTTCGTGATCGAGGGGGCGCTCCAATCCACGGCCGCCGGGCTGCTCGCGCTCGGGCTCCTGGCGGTCGCGTACAGGGCCGCGGCGCCGCGGCTTCCGGGGCTACTCTACCTTTCGGCGCCCCAGACGTTGATCTTCCTGCTCTTCGCCGCCCTCATGGGCTGCGTCGGCTCCTTCATCGCGGTGCGCGGCTCGGGCCGCGTCGTCGAGAACCCGCGCGGAGGGGTGCTCGGCTCGGTCATCCTCGCGGCAGCGCTCTCCGCGGCGGCGGCGGAGATCGG
>JAGVPR010000059.1 GCA_020052115.1 Candidatus Eiseniibacteriota bacterium | reverse complement strand
GCACACGGCCGGCGCGCGTATCTCGTGGGGGGCTCGCTTCGCGATCTGCTCCTCGGCCGGCCGGTCGGCGATTGGGATGTGGCGACGGATGCTCTTCCCGATGAGGTGCTGCGTCTGTTCGCGACGGCGACTCCGACGGGGCTCAGGCACGGCACGGTGACGGTCAGCGCGGCCGGCGGTTCCTTCGAGGTGACGACCCTGCGCCGCGAAGCCGAGTACTCGGATGCGCGGCGGCCCGATTCCGTGGTCTTCGTGGACGACGTGCGGGTGGATCTTGCGCGTCGCGACTTCACGGTGAACGCGCTCGCGGTGGATCTGGCGAACGGTGAGCTGATTGACCCGTGGGACGGGGTCGCGGATCTCGAGCGGCGTACGATTCGCGCCGTGGGCGAGCCGAGAGCGCGCTTTCTGGAGGATGCGCTTCGTCCGATGCGGGCCGCCCGCTTCGCCTGCGTCCTCGAGTTCGAGCTGGATCCCGCGACCGAGGCGGCTCTGGCGCTGCCCGAGGTTCACGAGCGGTTTCGCCTTCTGGCGGAGGAGCGGATCCGCGACGAGCTGTTGAAGATCCTCGGATCCCGCGAGCCGTCGCAGGGTTTCGAGATCCTCCGCGGAAGCGGACTCTTGCGGCTCATTCTCCCGGAGCTCGACGCGGCCCACGGAGCGCCACAGAACGAGTACCACCGTCTCGACGTCTACGATCATACCCTGGCGTGCGTGGACGCCGCGCCGGCGGAGAAGCCGCTCGTGCGGCTGGCCGCGCTCTTTCACGACCTCGGCAAGCCCCGGACGCGGGAGGTCCGCGGGGTGCGCGTGACGTTCTACGGCCACCAGGCCGTGAGCGCGGAGATCGCCGAGCACGCGCTCGCGCGCCTGCGATTCTCGAACGCGACCCGGGAGCGGGTGGTTCACCTCGTGGCCCAGCACATGTTCGACTACCAGTCCGGCTGGAGCGATGCGGCGGTGCGGCGCTTCGTGCGCCGCGTCGGGCCGGACGCCGTCGCAGACCTCTTCGATCTCCGAATCGCCGACGTGGTGGGGAAGGGGATGGGGGGCTTCCCGGTCCTCCTGGAAGAGCTGCGCCGGAAGATCGAGGCTGTCATGAGCCGGGGCGAGGCGCTCTCTGTCCGGGACCTGGCCGTGGACGGGTCCGACGTCATGAGGATGGGGCAATTGCCCCCTGGGGCGCCCGTGGGGCGAGTTTTGGAGAGGCTTCTGGAGACTGTCCTGGCCGACCCGTCGCTCAACTACCGTGAGAAGCTGCTCACGATGATCCCGGCCCTGGCCGAGGAAGAACGTGGAGGGCCGCCCGCCGCGGACCGAGAGCAGGCCCTGTAGCCCGGCGCGGGGAAAACGACGTTGCCGGAACTCTGTCTATTGACAGCCTCACGATCCCTTCCTACGATGCGGCGACACTGCAGATGGGAAGGCACCCTCCAAAGGGTTTGGCAGCCAATCATCCAGGTTCTCCGCGGAGGTTGACATGCCGAAGGGGATGCGGTGGGTGCGAGGAGCAGTGCTTTCGGGCATGGTTCTCCTCGTTTCTCTCGCCACCTATTCGCTACAGAGCCGTTCGAGGCCAGTGGCCGTTGTCCGCCCTCCGGTGGAGCCGGTCCCTGTTCTCGCCGTGAGCCAGGAAGACCCCGCGGTCACCCGCGAGGGAACCCTGCGCCGGGGGGAGTCGCTCTTCGCGGCACTTCGCGGGAAGGGCTACCCGGCCGGGACGCTGTTCGAGATCCTCGAAGAACTGAAACCGCTCATTGACCCCCGACGGCTCAGCCCGGGCGACGGTTACCGGCTCACGCTGAGAAGCGGCCTCATCGAGACTCTAGAGCTGATTCGAGATGAAGCGACCTATATCGTTGAAAAGGACTCAACTGGCTTCAACGGCCGTGTAGAAGCCTTCCCGGTCGAGACGGTCGTGCGCAAGGTCAGCGGCACTGTCACCAGTTCGCTCTACGAGGCGATTGTGGAGAACGGCGGGCACCCGGCCCTGGTCGTCGCAGTCTCGGATCTGATGCAGTGGGACATTGATTTCTTCACCGACCCCCGGCGTGGAGATCGGTTCAGCATCCTGGTCGAGGAGTATCGCCGTGGGGCCGAGTTCGTCGGCTACGGCCAGGTCCTCTTTGCAAGCTACGACGGCGAGCGCGCCCGGCGTGATGCGGCCTATTACGCGGACGCCTCCGGGCACTCGGACCATTACGATGCCCAGGGCCAATCGCTTCGCAAGGCGTTCCTCAAGTCCCCGCTCAACTACCGCCGCATCTCGTCACGTTTCACATACCACCGCCTGCATCCGATCCTGAAAACCGTGCGCGCGCATCTCGGCGTGGACTACGCGGCGCCGACGGGTACGCCGGTCGTCACGATCGGTTCGGGCCAGGTGACCTATTGCGGATGGAAGGGCGGCTTCGGTCGCCTGGTGGAGGTGCGGCACAACGGCGCCTACACCACGGCCTACGCGCATCTCTCCGGCTTCGGCGCGGGCGTCCGGCGCGGGGCGCGGGTCTCGCAGGGGCAGGTCGTCGGCTACGTGGGCGCAAGCGGTCTGGCGACGGGCCCGCATCTCGACTTCCGCGTCAAGCACGCCGGCTCCTTCGTGGACCCGCTGGGTCTGAAGAGCCCGCCGGCTGAGCCGATCGCGGCGGAGTATGCGTCCAGCTACCACGAGTACCGCGATCGTTTGATGCGCGCGGACTCCGAGCTGGCGGCCCTGGACGGGATGCCGAGCGATCAGTTCCTTTCCCGCTTCTTCTCCGAGGCGCTCACCGCGGAAGCGTTCGCTCCGGTGGCCGCTCCCTGAGCGGCGGGGCCCGCAACGCTTGACCCGCCTCGCGCTGCATGTTAGCGTCCCTCGGTAACCCCTTGATGTAGGACCTTGCGACCGGGGGAAAGATGCCGTCTCCGACAGATCGAAACACCACTCCTGCGTTTCTTGCCCGGGACGATGCCCTGCGGCGCCTGCAGGCCCCGGTGGATGCTAGCCTTCGTGAGGTCCAGGAGAGAATCGGGGATTTCTTCACGACCCCTATCGTCCTGATAGACGAGGTCTCGCGTCACCTTCTCTCGACGCCCGGGAAGAAGTTCCGGCCGACGCTTCTGCTCCTCGTTGCCGGCATGAAGAAGGAGCCGGGGCCGAAGGAGATCCGATCGGCGTGCGTGCTGGAGCTGATTCACACCGCGACGCTCATCCATGACGACTCGGTGGACAAGAGCTACCTGCGGCGCGGGATCCCCACGGTGAACTCGCTGTGGGACGATCAGGTCTCGATCATCATGGGCGACTACCTCTACACGAAGGCGTTCCATAGCCTCCTCGAGGACGGATATCACGACGTCGCCGAGATCGTAGCCCGTTGCGCCTTCCGGATGAGCATCGGCGAGATGCTCCAGATCGAGCAGAAGAGCGATCCCGACGTCACCGAGGAAGCCTACGACCAGTTGATCCAGGAGAAGACGGCCTCGCTGATCTCCGCGAGCTGTGAGGTGGGCGCGCTCCTCGGCTGGGGCCCCGGCGAGAACCAACGGCGGATGGCCGCGTTCGGGACCGATCTGGGGATGGCGTACCAGATCACAGACGATCTTTTCGACTACGTCGGCGACGAGCGTGTCATGGGCAAGGAGGCCGGGAGCGATCTTCGTGAGGGGAAGATCACGGCTCCGCTCATTCGCGCGCTCAGAAATGCGCCCGCGGAGGAGGCGGCCCGGATGAAGGCCCTCGTGCGCTCCGGGGAGGCGCTCCGTCCGGCCCTCTGGAGCGATGTCCTGGGCTTCGTGGAGAAGCACCGCGGCCTGGAGGAGAGCCGCCAGCGCGCCCTCGGCTTCGCCGAGCGGGCGCGGACGCGCTTGCTCTCCTGTGACGATTCCCCCCACCTCCGGTGTCTCCTCGAAGCGGTGGACTACGCCGTGCAGAGGGACCGCTGACCGGGCGCGTCCCCGAGCGCGGCAAGCCTATGACCCGCGAACCCCGGCCCCGCAAAGGATCCCGCGCGGTGAAGAAGTCCGACGCTCGTCCGGCGCGAGCTCCTCGTCCGGCGCGAGCTCCTCGTCCGG
>JAGVPR010000302.1 GCA_020052115.1 Candidatus Eiseniibacteriota bacterium | reverse complement strand
CGTCGCGGCAGGCGCCGGCTGCCACGGCACCTGCACGGCCGCGGCTTCCGGAAGACTCGAAGCGACAGATCCCTCGGATCGCCTCGCCGGAAGCGCGAACATGAAGATGGTTCCGCCCTCCGGGCGCGCCTCTGCCCAGATGTCGCCGTTGTGCTGGCGCACGATCTCGCGGCAGATCGCCAGGCCGAGCCCGGTGCCCTTCGGCTTGCCTGTCAGCGTGTCGCCCACCTGGTGGAAGCGATCGAAGACCTTCTCGATTTCCGCCGCGGGAATCCCGGGACCGCGATCAGCCACCGAGACGCGCACGAGATCGTTGCCCGTCGAGAGCGTCACGGTGATGACGCCGTCCACGGGGCTGAACTTCACGGCGTTGCCGAGGAGGTTCTGGAGCACCTGATGCAAGCCGTCGCGGCTCGCGTGAACGATCGTGCGCGCATCCTTGCCGGGGACCTCCAGGCGCAGGCGCCTCTCCTTCAGAAGAGGCGCGAGGCTCTCGGCGTTCGCGGCGATGACCTCCTCGATCGCGAGATCCTCCATCGTCCACCGGCGCTTCCCGGACTGGATCTTCGAGAGGTCCAGCACGTCCTCGATCAAGCGGCTCAGCCGTTCGCTCTCGCGATTGATGACCGTCAGAAACTCGCGCCGCGTCTCGGGCGGTTCGTCCTCGTAGAGCAGCATGGACTCTGAGAACGAGCGGATCGCCGTGAGCGGGGTGCGCAATTCGTGGGACACCGACGAGAGAAACGCGTCCTTCATCCGGTCCAGCTCTTGCAGCTCCTCCAGCGCGGAGCTGAGGCTCGCCGTGCGCTCGGCGACCTTCAGCTCGAGCGTCCGGTTCTGCTCGCGGATCGCCTCGTCCGAGGCGCGGAGGTCGCGCGCCATCTGTCGGAGACGCGCGGCCAGGTAGGCGATCTCATCACCCCCCGGCACGTCCACCGGATGATCCCACTGGCCCTGCCCGATGGCGGCGGCCGCCTGAGCGAGACGGTTCAGCCGGAGGGCCACGCGCCGGGCCAGCGTCCACGAGAGCGCGAAGCCGACCGCCAACACGATGCCGCCGATGAGGGCCAGCCGCCGCGTCAGGATCGTCACCTCCCGCCGGACCGCAGCGTTCCCCACGCCGAGGCGCACCCACCCGATCGTGTCCATCCGCTCCGAGGTCTCACCCAACATCGCCCCCTCCGGGTCCACCGGCGGCGATGCGGACTTGACGGCCGCGATGACCTCGAAACCGCTGCCGTGGGCGCCGGGGCACACCACGACCTCCGAAGAGGTTGAGTGCGCCGTTGTCTGCCAGATCCCGTCGTGGGAGTGCACGTCGGCCGTGTCGCCGTCCGCGTGAAGGGTCCGGCCGAGCGCATCGGTGACGACGACATAGCGCACGTCCTCGATCTCGAGAGCGCCGCGCACGGAACCGTCGAGATACTCCGCGACCTCGGCGGAGACGCCGAGCTCCGAACTCAGCGCGAGATTCCTTGCCAAAGCCATGGCCTGTACGCGCCATCGCGACTCGAGCCGCTGGCGCATGCTCGCTCGCACGAGTCCGCCGAAGAGGACGACGACCGCCAGAAGGAGCACGGTGACGGCCGTGACGAGCTTCAACTTGAAGCTGCGGCGTATGAGGAACTCGCCGGACTGAAGAACGCGGCGGACCGAGGGCAGGGTCATGAAAGGACCTCCACTTGGCGCCCCTGATACTGCTTGGGGACGGCTATGCCGATCTTGCCGGCGATGGTTCCGTTGACAACGAGACTCAGCATCCGGGGCGTTGCCGACTCCGGCGAAGCCTTGCCCGCGAGAAGCCGGCGCGCGATCTCGGCTGCCTGCGCCCCCACATCCTCGTAGCTCGTGGAGAAGGCCGCCAGAGCCCCCTTCTCGACGTACTTGCGGCTCGGCGAGAAGAGCGGCACGCGATGGCGCAGACTCAAGAGCACGGCCAGCTCGAAGCACGCGTCGCCGGCCGTCGTCCGGTCCGGCATGACGATGAAGGCATCACACTGCTCGAAGAGATCAGGCATCACCGACATCGCCTGCTTGGCGGTGCCGACCGGCTTCGCGAGAAGGGTCACACCGGAACGCGCGGCCGCTTCCGCGAGACGCTCCACGGCAGATCCTGACTGCGCCGGGTCGTACACGGCGCCGATCGTCTTCAGATCCGGCCTCAGCATCTTGAGCGCGTCTATCTGGGCTTGCGCAGGCACCTCGAGGGTCACGCCGGAAACGGGCGCCATCCTTGCTGGATGAGGCTGTGCTTCGAGCACCATGAGGAAGACGAGCGGCAGATCGGAGAGCTTCTCGACGGCGACCCTGAGGGCGTCCGTCCCCACCGCCACGATCAATGCCGGCCCGAGCTTGCGGATCGCCGCGATCACCTCGGCCTCGGATTCCGTCGTGAGGTCGAACCGACGCACGGTTCCGCCGATCGTTGATTCGAACGACTTGGAGGCCCTCTGGTACGGCTCCAGGTCCTTGCTTTGAACGAGGGCGAGTGTCGAGCCCTCGGCCGCGCAATGGACCGCGGTAGCGATGATGAGTCCAACGATGACCCCGGGGCGCATGATAGTAATGTGTATCGGACGGTCGGGGCCGAAGTTGACGTGGGTTTTGGGTTTGCGGGGCCGGCCGCGTGGCGCGCCCGGCGGGAGTCTGGTGGGCCAGGGAATCGGAGGCGTACGTCTCGCCGTAGCTAGCGGATGGCCCCCGGTGCGCCGGCGACGCGGCGCAGGAGTCCGATCTGCCCTGCGTGGTAGGCCTCGTGGAACTGCAGCATCGATAGCTTCTGAACAAGTCCCGCGCCTTCCTCTCCCACCGGGAGGCCGGCGACCGAGAGCCGGGCGAGGCCCGACATGAGGCGCTCCTGCGTGCGGTCCAGATCTCCGACCATCGTCTCGAGCCGCGGCGCGTTCGTCCTTTCCGTCACGGGTTCGGAGCCGCGACGATACCGGGCCGCCTGCTCCTCGCTCCACACCGGCTCCTCTCCGAGCATCGTGAGTATCGCGCGGCGCTGGCAGAGGATGTGGCCCAGAACCCAGTGGATGCAGTTTCCGCCGGCATCCGGCGAAACGAAGGACTGCTCGTGGCTCAGGCTTTCCAGATTCGCCTTGATCGCGTAGTGATTGACCTCGTAGAGCCCCTTCAGCAGATCCGCTTCCATCGTTCCTCCACGGCCCGCGCTCAGGCGCGGCGCTCGGCCCTCAAGATCAGCTTGTCGTCGGTGAAGCTCACGGGGCGGCCGCCTTCGAGCCGTATACCGAAGTGCTCCCGCGCCTCCTGCGATGCGGCCGCGAACGCCCTGCGCACGGCGCTCGCCGTCGTTTCGGTCACACCCGCGGTCTCCAGCCAGTGCTCGAGCGGATGCTCCTTTCGAAAGATCTCGCGTCGCGTGACGGCAAGCCCCGCCGCCTCGATCATCGCGCGCCATACATCTTCGGAGTATGAGCGCACGTGCGTCGGATCGCGCAGCTTCTCGGCTTCGTTCAGGAAGCGGTCGAGTGCAAAGTCCGCGGGCGCGCAGCTGTCTTCGAGCACGAAGACGCCGCCGGGAACGAGGACGCGCGCGACCTCGGCGACAGCCGCGCGCACGTCCGGGAAGTGGTGCG
>JAGVPR010000061.1 GCA_020052115.1 Candidatus Eiseniibacteriota bacterium | reverse complement strand
GGAGCGGGAGCCGGCCCACGTCCTCACCGAACAGACACACCCGCCCGGTCGCCGGCCGCGTGCCGAGGAGCGCTCCGATCAACTCCTCCTGCCCGTTGCCGTCAACGCCGGCGACGCCGAGAATCTCGCCGCTGCGCACGGCGAACGTGGCGGAGCGCACGAGATCCCGCCCGCGCCCGCGCACCGTGAGCGAGTGCACCTCGAGAGCGACCTCTCCGGGAACACGCGCCGTCCTCTCGCGCGGAGGCGGCAGATCGTGACCCACGACCAGCCCGGACAGCCGCGAGAAGTCGAGACCGGCGTGATCCGCCTCGCCGACCACCCGCCCGCGCCTGAGGACCGTCACGCGATTCGCGATCTCGCCGACCTCGTCGAGACGATGCGTGATGAAGAGAATCGAGGTCCCGTCGTCGCGCAGGGCACGAAGCACGCCGAAGAGATCGCGCGCCTCGCCGGGCGCGAGCACCGCCGTCGGCTCATCGAGGATCAGCACGCGCACGCGGTTCACGAGCGCTTTCAGGATCTCGACACGCTGCTGCGCTCCGACCGGCAGATCGCGCACCCGCGACCCGGGATCCACATCGAGACGGTAGCGCTCGCAAAGTTCTCTGACCCGCTCCTCGATGCGACGCCGGTCGAGCCGCCGGCGCCCCGCGCCCCGCTCCGCCAGCGCGACGTTCTCGGCCACCGTCATCGCGGAAACGAGCGTGAAGTGCTGGTGGACCATCCCGATCCCCAACCGGATCGCTTCGGCCGGCGATCGCATGGCGACGGGCCGGCCGTCAATCAGGAGCTTCCCCGATTCCGCCGCGACGAGCCCGTAGAGCACGTTCATGAGCGTGCTCTTCCCCGCGCCGTTCTCCCCGAGGACGGCATGCACCTCTCCGGCGCGTGCGGCCAGGGAGACATTCTCGAGCGCGACGACAGGGCCGAAGCGGGCCGTGATGCCGCGGGCTTCGCAGACGGGGATCGAGGTCCGGTTCATATGGACGGAACCATAGCGGCAGGAACCCGCGAGGTCCAGCGGCGGGCCGGGGGGCCGGCACCGCGACCCCGCTAGCCGCCGCGCTCCCGGACGGTTATTCTCCTCCCATGCTATTCGCCGTCGCCGACCGATGGAGGAGCGGATGTCCGAGGTGAACGAACGGCCGTGGGGGGATCCACGGGGGGTCCAAGACCCCCTGTTCCAGGATCTCATGAGCTATCGCAT
The DNA here is from genome assembly GCA_020052115.1 of Candidatus Eiseniibacteriota bacterium. Classification (GTDB taxonomy): domain Bacteria; phylum Eisenbacteria; class RBG-16-71-46; order JAGVPR01; family JAGVPR01; genus JAGVPR01. The sequence goes on along the minus strand of JAGVPR010000061.1, from coordinate 14,701 downwards.
CCGCGAGATCCTCTTCGTGTCGAGCGCCTACGACTCGTACATCCTGCAGGAGGACGCTCTCCTCGGAGAGAGTCTCGACTTCGAGTACCGCCAGCTCAACTTGAGCTCGTCACCTCGAATCACGCAGGTCTCGACCGGCGAGGAAGCGCTCGCGGCGCTCGGTGAGCGGCCTTACGACCTCATCATCACGGTATCGCGCCTCGGCGAGATGGAGCTGCACGAGTTCGGGCGCGCGGTCAAGGCGGGACACCCGGATCTCCCGGTGGTGCTTCTTGCCTACACCGCCGTTGAAGCCGCGCGCGTGAAGGAGCTGGGCTGGCGCGAGAGCATTGACCAGGTGTTCATCTGGCACGGCGACGTGAGGCTCTTCGTCGCCATCATCAAGTTCCTCGAGGACAGAAGGAATGCCGACCGGGACACGCGGATCGGCGGCGTGCGCGCTATCGTGCTCGTCGAGAACTCCGTGCGCTTCTACTCCTCGTACCTGCCGCTCCTCTACACGGAATTGATGCGCCAGAGTCAATCGGTCATGGCCGACGGCGTCAACGTCATGCAGCGCGTGCGGCGGATGAAGGCCCGCCCGAAGGTGCTCCTCGCGGAGACGTTCGAGGAGGCCTGGGCGCTCTACGAGCGGTACCGCGCGAACATCCTCGGCGTCATCAGCGACGCGCGCTTCCCTCGCGAAGGAAAGCCGGACGCCGAAGCCGGGCTCGAGCTCGTGCGTCGCCTGAAGACCGAGGACGAGGACACGCCGGTGCTCATCCAGTCCTCGGACGAGAGCTTCGCATCCGGAGCCCACGATTTGCGCGCCGCTTTCATCAACAAGCGGTCGCCGCGGCTCCTCGACGAGTTGCGCCGGTTCATCCGCTCGAGCCTCGGCTTCGGCGACTTCGTCTTCCTGATGCCCGACGGCGGCGAAGTCGGACGCGTTCCGGATCTCGCCGCCATGCCGGCGGCTCTCCGCCGCGTGCCGGACGCGTCGCTCCGCTACCATGCGCTGCACAATCACTTCTCGAACTGGTGCATGGCCCGCACGGAGTTCGCTCTCGCCGAGAGGATCCGGCCGATCAAGGTCTCGCAGTTCGAAAGCACCGATGAGTTGCGACGCTATCTCATAGACGCCTTCAGCCAGCTGCGCAGCGATTCGCAGCGAGGCGTCGTGGCTGAGTTCTCCGCGGCCAACTTCGATGAGGCGAGCGGCCTCGCGCGCATCGGTTCAGGCTCGATGGGCGGGAAGGGCCGCGGGCTAGGGTTCATGAACGCGCTCCTCTCCCGGAGCGAGCCGCTCTCCGGCGCCGGGGACGTGCGCATCTTCGTCCCGACCTGCGCCGTGATCGGCACGAACGTCTTCGACGACTTCCTGCGCGAGAACGATCTCTCCGGCCTGGCGCTCTCCGAAGCGTGCGACGAGGCAATCGCGGACGCCTTCCTGCGGGCCCGCCTGCCGATGGCGATCCTCGACGATCTGCGGGCCTTCGTGGAGAAGATCCGCTGTCCGATCGCCGTTCGCTCCTCGAGCCTTCTCGAGGACTCGCACGACCAGCCGTTCGCCGGGATCTATCGCACGATCATGCTCGCGAACGGACATGACAGTCCCGATGTGCGTCTCGAGGAACTCGGCGCGGCGATCAAGCTCGTCTATGCGTCCACCTTCTTCAGCAACGCCAAGGCCTACCTCCAGAATACGCAGCACCGGATGGAGGAGGAGAAGATGGGCGTCGTGCTGCAGACGCTCGCCGGGCGCCGGCACGGGGATCACTTCTACCCCGATATCGCCGGGGTGGCGCGCTCCTACAATTACTACCCGGTTCTCGGAATGGACCCCGAGGAAGGGACCGCGGTCGTCGCGATGGGGCTGGGGAAAACTGTCGTGGAAGGTGAACGCTCGGTGCGCTTCTCGCCGGGTCGCCCGCAGAACCTGCCGCAGTTCTCGAGCACCGAAGCGTATCTGGAGAACGCGCAGCAGCAGTTCTATGCGCTCGACCTGCGGCGAACGGGGATCGTATCCGCTTCGGATCCCGACGGGGCGATCGTGCGGCTGGATCTGGATGTCGCCGAGTCGCACGGCACGCTCGGCCCGCTGGCATCCGTCTACTCGAGGGACAACGATGCCGTCTACGATGGCATCTCGCGCCACGGTGTGCGCCTCGTGACCTTCGCCCCTTTCCTCAAGTCCGAGAGCTTCCCCTTGCCGAAGATCCTCACGGCCCTGCTTGCCCTCGGCGGCCGTGCGATGAGCGGCCCTGTGGAGATCGAGTTCGCGGTGAATCTGAAGCCGGAAAACGGCGGACCGCCCGAGTTCGCGTTCCTCCAGATCCGTCCGATGACGATCGAAGCCGCCGCCGCGAACATTGACGAGATCCTGCGGCGCGTGGATCCCTCACAGATCCTCTGCTCGAGCCCTCGCGCCCTCGGACAAGGACGCCTGCGCGACATGCGCGACATCGTTTACGTCAAGCCGGCACCGTTCGACCGCAGCCGCACCGCGGCCATCGCGGCCGAACTCGACACGATGAACGACCGGCTCGCCCGGGACTGCAGGCCGTATCTGCTGATCGGTCCCGGTCGCTGGGGCACGTCGGACCCGTGGCTCGGCATCCCCGTCCAGTGGCACGAGATCAACGCGGCTCACGCCATCATCGAAACCGACCTGGTCGAGGTTCCGGTGCCCCCGTCCGAAGGAACGCACTTCTTCCAGAACATCACCTCGCTTGGGATCGGCTACTTCACCGTGCACTCCCGGGAGGGCGGCGGGTTCGTGGACTACGAGTGGCTCGACGCGCAGCCGGCGGCCGCCGAGAACGGCTTCCTCCGGCACGTGCGGGTCGAAGCGCCCCTGGATCTCTGGGTGGACGGGAAGTCGAGGCGGGGAATCATCCTCAAGAGCGTGATCGGGCGGTAGCCGGAAAAAACAACCCGGGGCGGCGCGAGCCGCCCCGGGCCCCAACCACCGGCCTTCGAAGTGCTGACTACACTACGCCCTGATCGAGCATCGAGTCGGCGACCTTGATGAACCCGCCGATGTTCGCGCCCTTGACGTAGTTGATGTACCCACCCTGCTCCGTGCCGTACTTCACGCACGTCGCGTGGATGCTCTTCATGATGCCGTGCAGCTTCTGGTCCACCTCTTGGCGAGTCCAGGAGAGGCGCAGGGAGTTCTGCGACATCTCGAGGCCCGAAGTGGCAACGCCGCCCGCGTTCGCGGCCTTGCCCGGACCGTACATGATCTTCTTGTTGAGGAAGACGTCAATGCCGCCCGGCTCGGTCGGCATGTTCGCGCCCTCGGCGACGCAGACGCAGCCGTTCTTCACCAGCGTGGCGGCGTCCTCGGCGCTGACTTCGTTCTGAGTGGCGCACGGGAGCGCGATGTCGCACTTGATGCCCCACGGACGCGCGCCTTCGTGATACTCGCACTTGAACTTCTCGGCGTAATCGGAGATGCGGCCGCGCTTGATGTTCTTGAGCTGCATCACGAACGCGAGCTTCTCGGCGTCGATCCCCTTCGGATCGTAGATCGTACCGTTCGAATCCGACAGCGTCACGGCCTTGCCGCCCAGCTCGTTGACCTTCTCGACCGCGTACTGCGCGACGTTGCCCGAACCGGAGATCGCGACCGTCTTGCCCTTGAACGAGTCGCCGCGCGTGCCGAGCTGCTCCTGAGCGAAGTACACCGTGCCGTAGCCCGTGGCTTCCGGACGGATGAGGCTACCGCCCCAGTTCAAGCCCTTGCCCGTCAACACGCCGGTGAACTCGTTACGCAGGCGCTTGTACTGCCCGAACATGTAGCCGATCTCGCGGCCGCCGACGCCGATGTCGCCCGCCGGGACGTCCGTGTCCGGGCCGATGTGACGCTGCAGCTCGGTCATGAAGCTCTGGCAGAAACGCATCACTTCGTTGTCCGACTTGCCCTTCGGATCGAAGTCGGAGCCGCCCTTGCCGCCGCCCATCGGGAGCGTCGTGAGGCTGTTCTTGAACACCTGCTCGAAGCCCAAGAACTTCAAGATGCTCAGGTTGACCGTCGGGTGGAGGCGAAGTCCGCCCTTATACGGCCCGATCGCGCTGTTGAACTCGATCCGGTAGCCCTTGTTGACCTGGACCTGACCCTTGTCATCGAGCCACGGCACGCGGAACATGATGATCCGCTCGGGTTCGACGATCCGCTCCATGACGCGCGCCTCGAAATAGTGCGGATGCTGCTCGAGGTACGGCCAGAGGGAATCGACCACCTCCCGGACGGCCTGATGGAACTCCTTCTCCCCCGGGTTCTTCGTCATGACGTAGTCCATGAAAGCAGCTGCTGTCTGCGGCATTTCGTCCTCCTTGTCCTCTTCCCTCCCCGGCGCTTCGCCGGGGCCCGTCCCACTCCCGAATTCTATGCCGAGACCCCGCCCGCGGACGGCAGATGTCCCAGGACAGACCTCATCGCGGCGCGATTCATCAGCCCGCGGCGCCCTCGGTCTGGTTGGTGAGGTAATTCTGGAGCCCCATCTGATCAATCTGGTCCTGCTGCACCTCGGCCCAATCCAGGTGCTTCTCCTCGTCCTCCAGGATCTTGGTGAAGAGGTCCGCCGACCCCTCGTCCTTGACGACGCGCGTGAGGAGAATCGCCTCGTTGTAGGCCAGGATCGCACCCTTCTCGGAGTCCTCGTCGTTGTGCACCATGTCCGAGACGCTGGCCCCGATCTTCATCGGATTGAGCTTGGAAACAACGGGGACCCCCTCGAGAAAGAGGATCCGCGCGATGAGCCACTCGGCGTGGTGCATCTCGTCAACGGCCTTCTTCTCGATCGCCTTGTGGAGCCTGCCGTATCCCCAGTTGTCGCACATTTCGGAATGCACCATGTACTGGTTGATCGCGGTCAGTTCGTCGGCGAGGAGCTTGTTCAAGACCTCGATGACCTTCGGATCGCCCTTCATCGTCGCCCTCCTCCTATATCTCCCGTGAGAAAGCTGGCGGTCAGGCCGGCTGCGCCTTCCGCTCCTTGACGAAGCTAACGATCGCCCGGAACTGGCTCTCCCCGTCGAGGCCCGCCTCGGCGAGCACCCGGTGCGCCTGGCCGCTGCCGAGGAAGTGCCCCTTCCGGAACGGATGAAGCGTCGCGGCGCGCCCTTCCTCGGACCGGACCCAGCGGTACATCGTCGGGAGGGTGAAGCCAGTGATCCCCATCGCCCGCGCGGAGGCCTCGGCCGGGAAGATCTTCTCGCGCTCGGACGGCGGCAGCGCGTCGAAGAGCTCCGCGCTCGCCACGTAGTACACGTCGAGATCAATCCCCTCCTTCTCGAGGAGCGGTAGCGCCTGCTCGATGAACGCGTAGGTCACGCCGCTCTCCTGCAACACAACCGCGCCGTCGCCCTTCCCCTTCGCCTTGCGCAAGCGGTAGAGGCCCGTGATGGCGTCCGTCACCGGAGCCAGACCGAGCGCGCTGCGGTCCACGATCTTCTCGTTCGGCCGCGTCACGAACGGCGAGATGACCGCCGGGCGCAGGGCGAGCGAGGCCGAAACCAGCGGCCACATCTCCGCCGGGTCCCAGGGTGTCAGACTGATCGCCGTCCCCGCAGGGAAGTTCTCCTGCAGGAGCTGCAGCGCCTGAGGATCCGCGTGAGTCGGACCGTCCTCGCCGGTCTTCAGGCCCGCGTGCGCGCAGATCAGGAAGAACGGCTTGTACGGCTCCTTCACGATGGCCTGCCGCGCCTGGTTGCCGATGGCGTGCAGGCGGGCCGCGATGTGCCCGAGAGGCGCGATGAACGCGCCGTAAGACGAGCCTGCGCCGATGTGACGCCCCTGCGAGGAGAGCCCCGCGAGGATACCGCACATCGCGTCCTCGCAAATGCCTCCGATCGAGAGCACGCGTGATCCGGGGTTCGTGCGGGAGTTGTAGTAGCCCTCCGGGAAGCCCTGCGCCGCGACGTTCATGCTTGTGGAGCCGAGCAGATCCGCCGCCGAGACGAGGAGCGCGCCGCCGCTCGCCTTGTTGTAGAAGTTCAGCACCCGGCCCAGTTCATTGCGGAGCGTCGTGGACGCTCCGGGCGCGAGCGCCAGCTCCTGCGGAATCGTCTGCGCGGACTTCGCCGCGATCTCGTACACCGCTTCGACCCTCGGGGCGCCCTCGCGCGGCTGACGCGCGAGCTTGTCGAGGCGCGTGCGCGCGTCCCGAAGCCTCTTCGCCAGCGCGTCGGCCATCGGCTTGTTCCGCTCCACCGCCTGGCGGATGACGCCGAGCCCCTCCCAGAAGCACTCCTCGACGACCTCTTCTCTCAATCCGCCCGCGCAGCGTTGCTCGTTCGCCGCGCACACCGGGAGCGTCGAGCCGGTCTTGTCGAGCAGCGGCTGCAGCACTTCCGAGAACCCGCTCGAACAGAGCTTGTGCCCAGCGCCGTGCGAAGCGCGGCCCTCGATACCGTACTTCCATCCCTTCACCGTGCGATAGACGACCGCGGTCGGCTGGCCGTTCGAGGTCGCGAGCGCGGCCCTCTGCGCGGCGAAGACTTTCTGGATGTCCTTGCCGTCCGGGACGTAGATCACGTTCCAGTCGTGCAGGTAGGCGAACTCCGCCGGCGTCCACTGCACGTAGTCGCCCGGCGTGTCGCCGTCGCGGCAGACGCGGTTCGAGTCGATCGAAGCCTGGTTCCAGTCCACGTGGATGATCGCGTTCGAGAGCGAAGCGGTCCCGGCCGCGGCAAACGCCTCGGCCACGCGGCCCGGCGTCATGCCGCCCTCGCCCTCGACAATGTGCACGCGCGGCGCCGCGCCGCCGTAGTAGTCGAGCGCGCCGTACGCAAGGCCGAGCGATGTCGAAACGCCCACGCCGGAGGCTCCGGTCGAGAGACGAAGAAACGGCGTGGCGGGCGTTGGATGTCCGTCGAGCGGCTTCGCGTGGAACTTCACATAGAGAGGCGTTCGGTTCACGGGATTGCGGCGGAACCCCAGGAGATCCTCGAGCCTGAGCTGCAGCTTCTCGTCCTTGGGCAGCAGGTCGGGAGCGGCCGCGCGCAGCACCTCGTTCCGCATCGCCCACATGCCGTAGAGACCGAGCGCCTTGTGCCCCGCCGCGTAGGAGACGATGTCGGCGTCCGCACGGTCGGGATTCGAGACATCGTAGTCCATCGAATCGAACAGGATTCCGGCCACGAAGCGTCCCGACGAGATGGACCCGCCCGGATGCCCGGACATCGGCACGTAGTTGTAGAGAAGGGCGCAGAGCGAGCGATAGATGAGATCGAACGACTCGAAGTGAGCCAGATCCTCCGCCGCGAGAGGCGGCTTCTTCATCTCCTCGCAGATGTCGCGATAGACCCCACGTCTCGGTCCGAACCCGAAGGACATCGTCGCACTCCTTCCCGAGCGGCCGCTGGACCCCGAGGCCGCGCGATCGCTTTCGTTCAGGCCCTAGTAGAGCCGCTTCCCTTCCTTGACGAACGCCGCGAATCCGTTCCTGTCGGAAGCTGCTTCGGCGAACCGCTCCATCCCCGCCTTCAGATCATCCATCGCGGTGGCGATGGAGACGCGTAGGAAGTGTTTCCCTTCCGAGCCGATCCGTCCGAACGACTTCCGGTCGAGCGTGGCGACGTGGTAGCGGAAGAGCAGGAAGAGTTGGAAGAGCGTCGCCGGGCTCGACAGGGTCCGCGCCGGCTCCGGCAGCTTCGCGTGCATCTCGACCGCACCGAGCGCCTCGCACACCTTGCCGACATTCGGGAAGACATAGAACGCACCCTTCGGCGTCTGGCACGTCACGCCCGGAATCGAGTTGAGGCGCTTGACGACGACGTCCCGCCGCTCTTGGAACGCGGTCACCATGCGCCGGATCTCCGGCCCGCTCTCCGGCGATTCCAGCGCGAGCTTCGCACCCATCTGGTTGTAAGCGGGAATGCAGGAGAAGTAGTTGATGTTGAGGTTCTTGTAGATCGCGGCTTCTTCAGCCGTCGGGAAGACCGCCCAGCCCACGCGGCCCCCGGTCCACGAATAGGACTTCGAGACGCCCGAGACGAGGACCGTGATCGCTTCCATCCCCGGCACGGAGATGATCGAGCGGTGCACGCTGCCGTCGAAGAGAATGTTCTCGTAAACCTCGTCGGAATAGACACGCACGTCCGGTTGCGCCTTGCTGCGAATGACGCCGGCGATCTCCTCGATCTGCTCGCGGCTCGCCACGCCGCCCGTCGGATTCGAGGGGAAGTTCAGGAAGATGAGCTTCGTGCGCGGCGTGATGAGCCGCTCGAGTTCCTTCCCTGTAAAGCTGAAGCCGGCCTCCTCACGGAGGTGCAGCGGCATCGGCTTCGCGCTCAGGTAGGTGATGAACGACTCGTAGATCGGGAAGCCGGGGCTCGGATAGATGATCTCGTCGCCTGGATTGCAGTAGGTCTGCTGGCAGAGCCCGATCGGCGGCTTCGCGCCCGGGAACACGACGACGCGGTCCGGCGTGACCTTGATCCCGCGCTTCTCGCTCACGTCGCGTGCGACCGCTTCACGCAAGGGCAGCACACCCTGCGGATCGTTGTAGTGGACGTTGTCGGCGTCGAGCTGCCGCTTCACTTCGTCTCGGATGTGCTTCGGCAACGGGAAGTCGGGCTCGCCGAGGTTGCATCGGACGACCTTGTTGCCGGCGTCCTCGACCTCCTTGATGTACGGCCCGATCTTGAAGGCGTTCTCAGTGGCGATCAAATGGACGCGATCCGCATAGAGACTCATGCTCGACTCCTCCGGAGGGCCGTAGCGCTCCAGTGACGGTCGCGCGGCAGGGTCTACGCGGCGAGGGAGTCCGCGGATGAAGTCAGAGGGTGGATCGTCCGGAGAGATCGGATCTGCGTTCGCGGCTCGCGCCCGGCGGCCTTCGACGCCCCCATATTGCTCCACCCAGGGCCCTCACCCGAGGGCCCGAACCTCCCTGTCGCAGCCCGCGACGGACGATTCATTGTATAGGAGTGGCGGAGGGGCGCGCAAGCGCAGCGGAGCGGGGGCGACACGCCCCGTAACATCTTCATGCATTTGATGTTACGCCGTCGGGCCCGACGAAGCCGGGATTGTCGGTCCGGAGTGGCCGGGCGGCCGCGAATTCGTCGAGGATGCATCCTGCCGGTCGGTCAACGGAGATCGAGAGTCACCCTTCGAGCATCGTCTGGATCGCCGGCGCGGGCGGAGATTCCGAGGGCGCGAGTCCTTCGATCGGCGCGTCGGCCCCGTTGACTTCGAGAGAGCGCAGGATGGCCTCGGCCATCTCCACCTCCGTCTCGAACGAGACTATTCGCATCTCGCTCTCGCAACGCGGGCAGTAGAGCGGCTCCACGCGGAACACCCTCTGAAGGAGCGCCTCCCATGATTCAAAGGAAGTGACCTCGAGACAACTGCTGCAGCGTATCAGGGCTCGCCGCCGAAGCAGCCCTTCCACGGCCCGGATTTCCGGGCCGGGCTCGGTCCTCTCGAATCGTTCGCGGTACCAGCGGCGATAGTGGTGCTTCGCCCATTCGCGATCCACCCAACCCGTGATCATCCCCTCCAGTCCGACGCGGGTGCTCGGATTGAGCGTCGCCATGATGATGTGCCCTGCCACGAGGGGAGCACCGAGCACTGCCATGACACAGTGGACATACCACGGATAGAGCGCCGCGCCCGGCATCCACACGAGGATGCCCGTGGCGATGAAGGTGAACGACGACACGGACACCATCATGAAGTTGAGCTTCTCCGCCGCGTTGAACTTCCCCTGCTCGGGGAGCCTGACCCGTCGGTCCACGGCCGCCCGCGGGCCGAGGATCAGCCAGCGGAAGTCGTTCTTGTCCCAAGTCCAGGCGTGGCGGACGTTGTCCAAGTGCGTTCGCCAGTCCCGTCTTCCTCGGAGCAGAGCAATGGAAGGAACGACGATGAGGCAGAGCCCCGCGAAACGATGAAACCAAGAGACCGCTGCGCGAATGTGACGGGGATGCGGCTCGTTCCAGAGGAGCGCCATAGCCAGCGCGCTGGCGTAGAGAAGCACATATGGAATGGCGAGCGCCCAGTGTAAGAACCTCTCGGTGCGAAGAAATCGGAAGATCTTCGAGGGCCGAGTCTCTTCCTTCGGCGCGCGGATTACGGGCTCAATGAGCTGGAGGTCCGGCTGTGTTTGATTTGTCATGGCGGCATTCGACCTCAGACCCGTCCTATCGTAGCAAGAACAGCGCCATTCCCTGCGAGACCCCGGCTGGGCGGGATTTGCCCATCTGAACCGGCACCGAGCGCGATTGATGGGACATCGCGCGGCCGCTGGTGCCCAGAGCCCGTGCAGGTTGCGATCCTTTCCGAGACACTTCTCATCCCCCCCCCGCGTCATGCTCATTGGAGCGCGTACTTCGCTGCGCGGCTGCCGGGGACACTTGACGGGAGCGCAGCCCGATGAGATCGGACACGGAACTGGCCGCGGCCTTCCGGGACGGCGAGGACGGCGCATTCTCCGTTCTCTACGACCGCTACAAACAGGCCGTCTTGGTCTTCGGGACGAAGATGCTCGGCGACGGCGACTCCGCCCGCGATCTCGTTCAGGAGGTCTTCCTCCGGGTTTTCCAGAGCCGCTCCCGGATGCAGCGCCCCGAGCGATTCCGCGCATGGATCTTCACCATCGCGAGGAACCACTGCATTTCTCAGATCCGCAAGGACCGCGCACCCTCCTCGCTCGAGAGCGCGCCTGAAGAAGCGATGGCGGTGGAGCCTGGTCCTTCCGGCATCGAGAGCGAGGAGGACGCCCGCATGGTCCGTACGGCCATGGCCTCCGTCAAGGACGAGTACCGCGAAGTCTTGATTCTCCGGGAGTACGAGGACCTTTCCTACCGCGAGATCGCGGAAATCACCGAAACGACCGAGGATGCCGTGAAGGCGCGGATTGGCAAGGACGGCAGCGTCCTGGAAGCGAAGGTGGGCGGCGGGGAGAGTGCTTCCCCTGCTCTCGAGAAGGCGGCGCTCGATGCAGTGCGAGGCTGGACGTTTACGCCGGCCCGGGCGAAAGGTCAGCCGGTTGAAACGTGGGTGGTGCTGCCGGTGAAGTTCAAGCTGAAGTGAGAACGACCGGCAGGAGGAGTGAAATTCTCGCCATCGAGGCCGAGGCTTCGGCTATAATCACTGGTGCGATTTCGCCATCGGTCCACGGTGGCCGTCGCGGGCCATGATCAGCACCCAGGTCCTACGCACGGAGGCTCCCATGCGCACCATCCTCGCCTTGATGGTCCTTGGTCTCCTCATAGCCGCGGCGCCCGCAGCGGCTCAACCCCCTCCGGAGTGGTCGCTTCAGCAGAACGACCCGAACCCGTTCTGCAACAATCCCGGCGTGACGGCCATCCGATTCACGGCCCCGCAGGCAGCCGAGGTGCGGCTCGAGATCTGGTCGCCGGATACGACGCAGGTGGTCCGGGCCTTGGTCCACGGCATCCTGAACGCGGGGCAGTATGAGGTCGTCTGGGACGGGAAGGACGGGATGGCCGCACTCCTGCCGCGCGACAGCTACCCTTACAGCCTCACAGCGTTCGATGCCTTTACGGGCGGATTCTTCTTCAGCGACATGCGCGTCGCGGAGATCTCGTGCGTCTCGCCCACGGTCCCCGACACCTGGGGACGCGTGAAGGCGATCTACCGCGGCTGACCCTCCGAAGTGTCACCCACGGTGCCGGGGTGTACCCCCGGCACCAAACCTCGGACTTCGCCTCTCGATCGATCTCCCCTCGCCCGTGCCTCCTCAGGCGAGCGTCGCCTCGTTCGCCACGGACAGCAGCACTTCGCGCATCGAGGAAGGCGGCCAGGAACATCTGGGCGGCGGTGGAAGGACGAACGCATCTGTCGGTTGTTGGTGATCTACTGGTGCATCATTGGGCAGCCGAGCAGTTGCTCCGGCTCTCCGTTGACACGCCGTATCACCCTGTGCTATAGTTCGTTGCTCTTGGTCGCACCGAGTGCGCGTGACATCAAGGTCTGGCCCGCCCGCACGTGAATGAGGAGGCTCGTCATGAACTGGGCGCGATTTTCCGGCCGGCTTCTCCTTCCGCTGTACAGCTTGGTCCTTTCAGCCGGCGTCGCCGGACTGCCCGCAGAATCCGCAGCCGGAATCCCCTGCCTCGACGGTGACGTGACCATCTGCGACCCGCCCTTCGACCCACCGGCGAGCGCCGCCGCTGATAGGGATCACGCGCGTGAATTCGCTCCGCCCTCGGGATTGTACGAGCGTCTCGAGCGGATGCGCGCGGGCAAGGCCGCCGCGCCCACGTGGGGCGGCGACGTCCTCATGACGCCAGGCGACAGCCTCGTGCGCAACGTCCTCCTCGACTTCGACGTCGTGGACGGATCGTTCTACGGCTTCATCTGGCACACGGGCGTAGGCGGTCACGAGGGCGTCAAGATCCTCCGCTCCGTCGACGACGGCCTCACATGGCAATCGCGCGGAAGCGTGTACTACAGCTCGATGATCTTCGCCGATGCCGACTTCGTGTACTGCGACAGCGCCGCGGTGGTCGTCATGGCCGGCACGCTCAACGGTGAGCACCGTTTGTGGTCCGCCGTCCGAGGCATGCCGCCCGGCACGTGGAGTTTCCCTGCCCCGTTCTTCACGAGCACCACGGACTCGATCAAGTCGATCGCTCTTGCCACCGACTACGACAACTACGTGAACGCCCCCTACATCTACCTCGTTGCGGAAATCGACGACGAGGTCCACTTCTGGCGGAGCCTCGACAAAGGCCAGACCTGGACGAGCCACACGGTTTTGGTAACGGGCGGTGCGTGGGCGTACCCCGACGTCGCCTACGGCTGGTCGAGCGGTGGGGATGTCTACGTGGCGTACAACAAGCAGTCGACGCTCTATCTCGCCCGAAACACCGCATTCGGTTCGGCTGCCGCGTGGACGGCACCCTGGCAGAGCTTCGCGCTCGGGTCGGGGGGGTGCATGCCGGCGGTGGCGGCCATCCGGGACTCGATCCAGGTCATCTTCAACCGCTACGTCTCCCCGGCCGACAACGACTACATCGCCGTGCGCGCGTCGACGGATCGCGGAGCCAACTGGTACGGCGCCAGGCTGAGCTGGGCGGAGGGCCATGAGATGATGCCCGACCTCACCGCGCGTGGAGACGTGTTCCGGGCGGCGTGGATGCTGACCGCGCTTCCGAACGTGGTGGATGTCCACTACGCCAGGTGCCTCTCGACGGCGGGTTTCGAATGGGAACCCAGCGTGGTGATCAACGACCACGACTACTACTGGGACCAGGCGCCCTTCGGCAATCCTTGCGTCGAATACCTGCCCCGCGTCGGCGCCGGCGTCGCCTACACGGGTCACTACGAGAACCGCCGGGCATGGGTCGACTTCGTGGGAGCGCCCTGGGTCGCCGCGGAGCCGCGGTCGGGAGCAAGGCCAGCCTCGCTTCTCGCGCCGGTCGCGAACCCCGTGCTCGGCACGGCGGAGTTCAGGCTGTCGCTGCCGAGTGACGCGGAGATCCGGCTGGAACTCTTCGACGTGGCGGGGCGCCGCGTCGCGATCCTCTGCAATGGGCGCATGCCGGCCGGCGACCATGCCGTCACGTGGGAGCCGGGCGATCGGGCGGCCGGGATCTACTTCGCTCGCCTCGGATCGCACGGGGCGGTCGAAGTCCTGAAGCTCGTGTTGATTCCGTAGGGGATCCAGAAGAGAACGAACACGACAGCATGAAGTAGCAATCCGATTGACCATCGCAACGCATCGGGTTAGATTTCGAAGCGTGACCCTGCGCGTTGTCCGCCCGTGACGCGCGCCGCCCTCGGAGTTTCCGACCGCCAACTCCCATTTCGCGGAGACTCCCCTTCCTTGAGGTGACCCATGATTGACGTCGGCACCCGACTCGGCCCATACCAGATCCTCTCCCACATCGGCGCCGGAGGGATGGGCGAGGTCTACCGCGCCCTCGACACCCGCCTCGACCGATCGGTGGCAATAAAGGTGCTCCCCTCGCACCTCTCAACGAACCCCGAGAACCGGCAGCGGTTCGAACGGGAGGCACGCGCCGTCTCGAGCCTCAACCATCCGAACATCTGCACGCTGCACGATGTCGGCCGCGAGAACGGCATAGACTACCTTGTCATGGAGCATCTCGAGGGCGAAACGCTCGCCGCGCGGCTCGAGAGAGGACCGCTGCCGCCCACCGAACTGCTGCGCGTGGCCACCGAGATCGCCGACGGGCTGGACAAGGCGCACCGGCAGGGGCTCATCCACAGGGATCTCAAACCCGGCAACGTGATGCTGACCAAGTCGGGCGCGAAGCTGCTCGACTTCGGGCTCGCGCGCAGCCTGCTGCCGGAAGCAACCGACGGCGGACTTTCGCGCTCCCCCACGATGAGCCGACCTCTGACGGCCGAAGGCGCGATCGTGGGGACGTTTCAGTACATGGCGCCTGAGCAGCTCGAGGGGAACGAGGCGGACGCCCGCACCGACATCTTCGCCTTCGGCGCGATGCTCTACGAGATGGCGACGGGAAGACGGGCGTTCGAGGGGAAGAGCCAGGCCAGTCTGATCGCCTCGATTCTCAAGGAGAATCCACGGCCGATCTCCGAAGTTCAGCCGCTGACCCCGCCCGCCCTGGAGCGTCTCGTCAGGACCTGTCTCGCGAAGGAGCCCGACGACAGACGGCAATCAATGCACGACGTCCTGCTCGAGCTTCGCTGGATCGCGGAGGGCGGCTCCCAGGCTGGGGTGCCCGCGCCCGTCGCGGCCCGCAGACGCGGACG
>JAGVPR010000287.1 GCA_020052115.1 Candidatus Eiseniibacteriota bacterium | reverse complement strand
GGATCGCACCGCGGCTCGACGCCTCCTTCACTGCGGGGCGGCGCCGAGCGGCGTCCCGCCGCATCTCTGCGAGCCTCAGGCGCGCGGGCGCGCTTCAGCCAGGCTTCCTTCCAGAAGATAAGGCACGCCGCCTGGCATCCTCCGTGCGCTTCGCCGTCGCAGCGCAGGCCTTCGAGGTGAACGGCGTTCGAGACCCAGCGGCTCCGGCAGCCGGCGATCGTGTCGCACGTCTTGTGGGCCGACTTGAAGACGCGATACCGGCGCCCGCAGTACTGGAGCAGCTCCGGCATGAACGGGAGACCTTCCATGCGGCCCCGTTCATCCAGCGTGAGGAGGATCTCCTCCGCGCCCCGCACTTCGACCCAGTCTCCGGCGCGGAGACCGAGCGGCTCGCTTCTCGGCGCTTCGGGAAGGGGCATCGGCGGGGAATCCTCATTCGACCAGGACCGCACGGTCGAATCGTCACATCAGCGGCGAAAAGACCGACCGTCGGAAGACGAACTCGCAAATCATACCACGGCGAATGTGACCACCCGCGGCGCCCGGCGTCAGAGCCGTCCCGCGGCGAGCCGCCGCCGGTACCACTCGACCGTCTGCGCGAGACCATTCTCGAGAGAGATGCGCGGCTGCCAGCCGATCATTCCCCTCGTGCGCTCGACCTCCGCGACCCTCACCTGTTCGTGGACTCTGTCGGGGTCCGCGCCGAACGACAATGGGATGGACGGGGCTATCAGTTGTCCGAGCCGCTCGGCCACGGCGCGGACCGTCGCCGGCGAGCCCGAGCCGATGTCTATCGTCGTGCCCGCGATTCCGTCCGCCTCGGCGGCCGCGATGAATCCATCCGCCACGTCGTCCACGTGAACCCAGTCCACCTCGCGGCGTCCGCTGGTGAGCCTCGGCGACTCGCCGCGAAGAAGCGCCAGCGTCACGTACGGGACGAGCTTCCGAAGATCGCGCTGGCCGGGTCCGTAGACCATGAAGAGGCGCAGGGTGACGACATCGAGCGCGTAGAGCGCATGGAACATCCGCGCGTAACCGCTCGAGGCCCACTTGGCGGCGGCGTAGGGCGAGCACGGGATGGGCAGCGGATCGCCGGCCTCCGGCTCTTCGAGAGAGCCGGCGAGGATGACGCGCCGGCACCCCTGCTCACTCGCGGCTGCGAGCAGGTTCACCGTGGTCATGAGGTTTCCGCGGAAGGTCGGCATCACGAGCTCGCGGTCACGCGCGCCGGCCACGTGGCTCGCAAGGTGGAAGAGGATGTCGGGCTTGAGGGCGCCGACGAGCGCGCGCACGGAATCGGCCTCGGTCAGATCGCACCGCGACCACTGCGCCCCAGGAGCGCGATCCGGAGGCTCCGCGCGCGAAACGCCGTGGACCGCCGCTCCGCACTCGATGAGACGGCGGCTGAGGTGCGAGCCGATGAACCCGCTCGCTCCCGTGACCAGCACTTTCCTACCGGCAAGGCTCACGACGACGGCCCCTCATTGACCGCGCGAGTCTAATGCATTCCGGCGCGTTGCGGGCCGAGATCGTGAGGGTGAGTTTCTGGCGCGCACAACCCTCACTTCAATAAGACCAACTTTCGCTCACTCCCGCCGCCGGGCGTGACGAGGCGCACGACGTAGACCCCCGAGGCCGCCCTGCGTCCGGCCTCGTCGCATCCGTCCCAGGAGGCGGAGTGCATGCCCGCCGGCAATCCCTGAGAAAGCAGCGTACGGACGCGCCGCCCGCCCACGTCGTAGATCGCGAGGCTGACGTCCCCCGCGTGCGGGAGCGCGAACCGCACATCGGTCCGCGGGTTGAAGGGGTTCGGCGCGACGGTGAGCAGCGGGTCGCCCGGAGGCGCGAGCCCGGCCAGCTCCTCGACAGCCACCGGCGTCCAGGTCCTCCCGGCGACGCGCGCTTCGACCACGCTCGAGATCTCCGGCCACGCTTCCTCATCAATCGGGAAACCGTACTCCGACTGAAAGAAGCCCCGCAGATCCTGGCCGCATGACGCGCTCATCGCGGCGACAAACCAGGTCGCCTGCTTCTCCTTGGTATCCAGCGCCACCGGAAGCGGCTCCGGCGAGGGCAGGAACGTGCTGAACAGGTCGAACCACGCCTTGAGCCCATGCTGGTCCAGCATCTCCATCAGAATGCCGTCCACGATGTCCGGATCGAGGGCCTCGTAGTCGGCGCCCGCGTTCTGGTAGTTCACGAGGGCCTCACGGAAGCCCGATGAAGAACCCTCGAATTGGGAGTTGATGTTCGACACCGCCGCCGGCCCCAGCCCCGCCGGCGATGCGACGATCTCCTTCCAGCTCCAGAGGGCCGCCAGCGATGCGATCCCCTCGCAGTACGCCACGTTGTGAAGCTGCGACGGCTGCCACAGGAACATGTTGAACGAGTTACAGGCGGCCGTGAAGTTGTGCCCCATCTCGTGGAAGATCACGAACCACTGCGGCACGCGGTTCGCCGGATCGTTGACGATGTAGCAGCTGTTGTGCTGCGGCTGGCCCCAGAGCCACCCCAGACAGATCGGATTGCCGCTGGCGCCGCAGACGGCCGTCTGCGGATCGTCGGCCACGTCGAGCACGAGATACTGGGTCCCTCCGCCGGTCGGCACGCCCCCGACTCCCGCCACCTGCGCTTCGTACGCCCGCTCGGTCGCCTCCACCACCTGGTAGTAGGCCGTCAGCGAATCCAGGTTCACGCCTTCGATCATGGGAACGAGGCTGAGCGCGACGTGCTCCGCTTCATAGATCTCGTGCACGACGCCGAGGTCGGCGGACGTGACGCGCACCACGGCGGCGTTGTCGGCCATGAGGCCATCGGCCCACACCTCGACGTAAGGCCGCTGCCAGTGGAACTCCGGCAGAGTCAGCGCCGTGACGAGGCCCGCGCCGTTCACCGTGGCCACGTCCTCATTGGTGCTGTGGAAGGTCAAGACGTGCTCCTCGTTCGGGAGCACGTTTCCGCCGGCATCGCGGATCACAACCTCGAGCTGCCCGGTGGACGGGCCCGAAGGGCAAAGCTGGAGTATCGGCGTCGTCACCGTGACCCGCGCCGGCGGCGTGTACGGCAGTGCATCGCTGTGGACGATGACCGTCTCGATGTTCCCCGGTACGTAGTCGCCGCCGATCTGGCCGAACGATGAGCAACACCAGTCGAAGTCGGAGGCGCCGCCGATCTGCGACAGCCAGATCGTGATGCTGATCGTGCTGCCGTCCACCGAGACGGTTCCGGTGCCGCCGCCGGGCTCTCCGCCGGTCACATCAACGAACCCGCCGCCGTACGTCTCGCCGATGACGGCCCGGACGTTGAACTCGCTGCCGAGCGCCCCGTGCGGCTGGCCCGTACCGGAGTTCTCGTCCGTGTCCACGAACCAGAGGTAAGTCATCACATCATCGGGATCGGGCAGCGCGGTTGGAATGGGGCCGCGTGTCGTCATGAGAAACGTGAGCTGCCCCGTGCTCTGCTCGACACTGGCCGAGATGATGTCGAGGCCCTCATCAATCGCGGGGTGCACGGAGTCGCTGAGCGATCCGATGATCGTGGACGGCGAAGCGCCGGCCGGCGCGAGCAGGGCCGCTGCGAAGAACAGGATCGAGGGGAGACGGACGGCGCGATGAGATGACATTGGAAGCCCTCCCGCCGTCCGGCCGGAGCATGGCGGCCGGACTGCCATCACAGGAACGCGATCACGATCGCGGGGCGGCGCGGCGCCAGCGGGTCTGGCGGCAACAAGTATACCCCGCGCCGGGCCGCCGGTCGAGCGCTCTCTTGGTCCAGCGAATCTCCTGTGCCCTATCGCGATGGGGATTCTGACGAGCGGGCGGGATCGAGAGCGACGGGGGTACGCTATACTCGCCGTCCGATGCGATCGGAGATCCAATCACCGCCGAGAGCCGTCTATGCGGGCATCGTCCTGATCTCCGCGGCGACGCTGCTGCTCCAGGTCGCCTTCACCCGCATCTTCTCCGTTTCGATCTGGTACCACTTCGCCTTTCTCGTGGTGTCGGTGGCGCTTTTCGGATTCGGCGCCAGCGGCGTGGCGCTGTCGCTGATCCCGGATCAGAAGGCGGACGCCAGGCGACGAGGCTGGACGCCGGCCCTCTTCGGGCTCTCGGCGCTGGGGTGGGGAGCCTGCTGCTCTTCCTGTCTCTTCCTCACCTGGGCGCTCCCGGATCGGTGCTCCTGCTTCGCTGCTCGGTTTCGCGTCGGCCGTTTGCCTGGCTCCCGGCCGTCGCAGCCGGCGCTTTCTGGCGGTCCTGTGCCTGCTGCACCTGCCGTTTCTCCTCATGCCGGGGCGTTTGCCCGACGTCCGGGTTGATTCCAGCAAGCCGCTCATCGAAAAGGTGGACCAGCTCGGCGGCAAGGTCGCTTTCCGCGCGTGGAATGCACTGTCGCGCATTGATGTCGTCGAGCACCCCGAGATGCCTCCCATGATCCTGATTGACGCTGCGGCCCAAACCGACATCTGGCCGCCCCGCGAGGACACGCCGGGCCTGCGCAGCGACATCAGCACGCTCCCCTATCAGATGCGGAGCGGCGCCTCGGTGATCATCATCGGGTCGGGAGGGGGCAAGGACGTCCAAGGCGCTCTGGCCCTCGGGGCGCGTGCGGTCACCGCGGACGAGATGCAGTTCGTGCGCGCGTACGCAAAGCGGTTCGACATGCAGGTTCATCACGATCCGGTCTCTCCGGAGGGCGGGACCTTCTACGACGTCTTCCTCGCGGCGCCCGATCCTCGTCAGGTCGAGGGGCGCTCACCGGTCGCCATCCATCCCGTGAGCGACGACAGCCCGTTCTTCTTCCAGATGTCTCGCTGGCGGAATCTGAGCCTGAAGAGCCTCCAGACCTTCACGGGCCGGAGCTTCCTCGAGCCGCTTGCTTTGCCTGTCGGACAGATCGCTCTCTTGACCGCTCTTGGGCTGGGAATCCTGCTCTCGATCGTCCTGCTGGCGATTCCGCTCGCCGCCCGCAGCCTTCCGCGCGCGGGCCGGTATCGCTGGCTCGGCTACTTCTTCGGTCTCGGGCTCGCCTACATCATCGTCGAGGTCGTGTTGATGCAGCGCTTCACGCTATTCCTCGGGCATCCGACTTACTCCGTGACCACGGTGCTGTTTGCCATCCTCCTCTTCTCCGGCCTCGGCAGCGCCTGGTCGGGCACGCGGCGGGGAACGGCGGCCGCGATGCCCCTGCTCTTCGCGTTGCCCGCAGCGCTCCTCGTGCTCACCTTCGCGGTGCCGCCGATCACGAGAGAACTGATCGGGCTGCCTCTATCCGCGCGGCTGCCGCTGGCCATCGGTTTCATCGCGCCGATCGCCTTCTTGATGGGAATGCCCTTTCCGATCGGCATCCGCACGGCGAGCGCCGAGAGCGCGGCTCACATCCCGTGGGCCTGGGCGGCCAACGGTTGCGCGAGCGTGATCGGGTCGGTGTGCGCCGTGCTGGGAGCGATGGTGTGGAGCTTCAGCGCCATGCTGGTCGCGGCGAGCACCATCTATGCATTGGTGCTCTTGGGCCTCGCGCGGATGCGGGCTGAGGTGTTGTGACAGAGACGATGTGAGCCTTCCGGGAGGTCTCCGGATGGAGTAGAGCGATACGATTCCTTGACTTGGCGATCGATCTCGGTTACAATACTCCACGCTGATTCCGTGAGTCGCCCGCCCGAGTTGCTCCGAATTCGGAACTCTCGTTCTTGTGCTAGCGTCCGTGCCCGCCCAGGTGTAGAGGGCTGCAATGCGACCGAAACCTCTTCTCGGCACGATTTCTTTCGCATCCCTGGCTGCCGCCACCATTCGTCAAGGCGCCCATATCATCCGGCACTCGCTCGGTTGCGGACCTTCCCCGTGATTTCGCTCTAGCGATCGCTATCGAAGATAGAAGAGCCGAGCAGTCGAAAAGCCACGATCCGGAAAGGGGTGCCTCATGTGCCGCTGCGTATCATTCCTGGCGCTTGTGCTGCTGCTGGCAGGTGTGGGTTCATCGGCTCAAGGTAGTCAGATTCTCTACATGAGCCCTCAGGACTTGGGAGAAGAAGCCGCTCTCGTGATCCGCGGTAGAGTCCAGAGCGTTGAATCCTACTGGAACAGCAGACACACCAAGATCTTCACGCGAACCCGCCTCGCCGTGGACGAGACCTACAAGGGCGGCGTTCGTCCGACGATTGATGTGATCCAGCCGGGGGGCGTCGTCGGAACGGTCAAGGTGACCGTCCAGGGCGCCTTGCAGTGGACCGTGGGGGAGGAAGTGCTGTTGTTCGCGGAGCCTTCCGGCCCTTCGGACTTCCGGGTCGCGGGATTCTCGCAGGGCAAGTTCAAGATCGTGCGCGACGCGGCGACCAACGCCGCGTACATCGAGGGACCGCCGCTCGAGGGCGTGAACCTGCTCGGCGCGCCTTCGCCGAGTAGATCGGATCGCTCTTTGCCTCAGCGACAAGCCACACTCGAGCAGTTCATCAACCAGGCGCTGAGCGGCAGCCGGAATCCTGGGGTGGAGCGATGACGACCCCGCACACGCCGCGCGCGACCGGCCCTGCGTTGGTGCTTGTTTGTCTGCTTGCCTCGGTCTTCGCCTTGAGTCCATTCGCCGAGGGCAGGGATCGCCCGCTGCCTCCGATTGCCGAGCCGGCCGATGGGCTGTCCAAGCTCCAGGCTCCCACGGCTAATGGGCTGACATGCGTCTACTGGGAGGACTTCCAGCAAGGCGCAGGCGGCTGGGTACCCACCGACCTCACGGCACAGCCGGCCTACTGGCACCGGGCGACTTACAGTTCGGTCGGTGTGATGTGGTGCGGCACTGAGACTCCCGGCTGGACGGGCTACGGCAACAACTGGATTCAGTATTTGACGAAGTCGTTCAGCTTGCCGGCTGGTTCGGTGAGCATCTCTTACAGACTCCAATACGATACCGAGCTCGATTTCGATTTCTTGTACCTCGACGTATCAACCAACGGAGGGCAGAACTACACCGTTCTCCGAACCTGGACCGGACTCTCGGCGGGACTTGTCACGGGGTCTACCAGCCTGAACGCCTACGCCGGGAATCCCGTCGTCATCCGCTTTAGGTTCACATCGGACGGCGGATGGAGCGACGAAGACGGCCAATACAACACCGACGGCGCCGCACGCCTGGATTATGTGCAGGTGACCGGCTTCCCGACGGATGATTTCGAATCAAGCGACAACGACTGGATCGCTTCCGGCCCAGCGCCGGGTCCCGCCGCGTTCCGTCTCGAAGAGATCCCGGGCTGCACCAGCAGCCTCCCCTGCGACGACTACTGCTTCAGTTGGGTCGCCTATGACCCGATCTCCGGTGTCTTTCCCACCGAGGCGCCCGAGACGCCGATCGAGATCGGAATCGAATCAGCCGCCATCGCGATACCCACGGGTGCGACTCAGTACCTCTTGAAGTTCGATGTCTATGCCAATCTTCCCCAGACCGGCCAGGTGTACTACCGCTACGGCATTGCCGCCCCTCCCCCCCAGCAAGGGGGGGCTTGGACGGATTACGCATTCATGGTATGGGGAAACACCGGCTTCTACACCGTTACCTGGGATATCACATCACTCATTCCCGCTGGCACGACTCAGATCAAGGTCCGCCTCTGGGCCTTTGACTACTGCACAGAGAGCGGCGGAACATGCTTGCCTCGCACCCCCGCTCCGATTTTCGACAACGTCGCGATCTATGCGGCTAACACGACCGCCCCCGTTGTCGACGACGTCCCGCTCGTCT
The DNA here is from genome assembly GCA_020052115.1 of Candidatus Eiseniibacteriota bacterium. Taxonomy (GTDB): domain Bacteria; phylum Eisenbacteria; class RBG-16-71-46; order JAGVPR01; family JAGVPR01; genus JAGVPR01. The sequence continues at coordinate 15,222 of JAGVPR010000287.1, read as the reverse complement.
GCGGCGCCGATTCGGATGCGGATGGCGTGCTCGACGCCGACGATCTCTGTCCGGGCGTGAATCCCTCGCCCTTCGACGGCAATGGGGACGGCTGCATGGATGACGGCGTGAGCGCGCGGCACATCGAGTACTGGGATCGCACGGCGTTCCCGCTTGCCTGCAAGTGGTATAACCAGGGCGCGCCCGGGATAAGCGACGGCAGTGACCTCGTGGCGGCGCAGGACGCCTTCGCTTCCTGGACCACCATCCCCGGCATCGTCGCCGCGGTAAGCAGCCCGGTGGCAACAACTCAGAAAGACGCTCAGGCCCTCGACGGAGTGAACCTCATCACGTTCGAGGACCCCGACTATCAATTCGGGGCCGGCACTATCGCCGTGGGGCTTACCACGTCATTCACCGAGGCCACATGGTTTGCCAATGGATGGCGCCGGCCCGGCGAAATCGCGGATTCCGATCTGATCTTCAACCCTCTCCTTTCCTTCCGCACCGACACTCAGGGCCCGCCCGACGGCATCTACCTCGAGGCGGTCCTTGCCCATGAAATCGGCCACTTCTTCGGGATCGCGCACACCGCGGCCAAGTCCCCGACCATGTACTTCGTTCTCCCCGAGGGCACCGGGCCGGCATCGCTCGAATGGGACGAGAAGTCTCAGATAGTGAAAGCCTACGGTACGCCGGCAACGATGGCGTCGGCCAGCCGCCTCGGGGGAACCGTGACCGACGGTTACACCAGTAACCCGATAGCGGGAGCTGTGGTCTTTGCCCTCAGTGTGGCCAGAGACGACACCTCGGGCTGCGAGTACACGCTTCCCGACGGGAGCTATGAGTTCATCGGACTGCCCGACGGAGACTACTACATCACTATTCACCCTCTCGACGGAAGCTCCGCCGTCGGCTACATTCGGCCGGCCTACATCAACGACTACGTCGCAGGCATGCCGCTGACGATGTTCGTCCCCGAGTCTTGGGACTCCGCTGAGTCCGCCCACGACAACGCCGGCGACCGCGGCCCGATAACCGTCACGGCCGGCCTCCCCGCCGCCGTCGCTGATATCGTCACCAACATTGACGATGTCCATCCGACCGTCGTGTCCACCGTTCCCGACACCAATGCCGCCGGGGTACCCATCGACGCGGCAATCCTGCTCTCTCTCTCCGAACGCATGAACTCGGAGACGCTTCAGGGGAACTTCAGCCTCACGGACACGACGACTCACGTGTTCGTACCCGGCAACGCCGCCTTCCTCAGAGAAGACTCGCTGATTGCCTTCGTACCGATGGCTGAGCTCGCGTTTGCTTCAACCTACAAGCTGACACTGGAGACCGGCCTCGAGGACGGATTCGGGAACGGGTTGGCTCAGGAATTCGTGATGCACTTCACGACCGAGCCGGAGCCCGACGTGGCGATGACGAGCCTCTCGCCGAGCAAGGGCGTGGTCGGCATGATGGTCGCGGTGAACGGCAAGGGTTTCGACCCTGTGCCCACGAACAACATCGTGAGATTCAACGGAATCCCGGCGACGGTGCTGCAGGGGTCATCCATGCAGCTCGTGGTCCTGGTTCCCGATGCGGCCTCATCGGGAGCCGTGAACGTGTACAACCCGACTCAAGGCGAGACAAGCAACGACCTCCAGTTCACGGTGCTCGGGTCGGACGAGGTGCCGAAGGGTCTGGAGTCAGGCGTCTGCGTGCTTGGCGCGACGCCGCGAGCTCTTACCGTCATGCCCGACGGCGGGTTCGCGTTTGTGGCCACGGAGACAGGGGCGGCCGCCGTGGTCACCACTCCCGGCGCACCCGGCTACATGACTGCCACCCAGATCCCCATCACGGGAGGCCTGACCGACATTGACGCCGGCCCGGCAAACAACAGGGTGTACGGCGTGAGCAGCGCGACCGGGATGCTCTACCGGCTGAACGCCACACCGGGCTCCATGGGGGTGCTGAGCGAGAAGCCCGTCGGAGCCGTGCCTCGAGGGATCTTGATCGACCCGAGCGGCACGCGCGCGTTCATCCCGACCGATGAGGGCCAAATCCAGGTGTGGGACATCGACGAGGCAAGCCCCTCGTTCGAAACGCAGATCGGGGTCATCGCGGGAGTGGACGCCAGTGTCCGCGGTGACCTGGCCATTGACCCCGCAGGCGATTTCCTGTTGGCTTTGACGGGAACGGGGAAGATGCAGGTCGCGGACCTCGACTCCAACCTCGTGACTCAGAGCGCTAGCATCGGAACCTACCCGAGGGACGTCGCCGTGGACGCGGTTATGGACCGCGCCTACATATGTGACGAGGCTGGTTTCCTGAGCGTGGCATCACTCAGCCAAGGTGTCTCCCTTTGGAGAGTGAGGACCGGAGGCACGCTTTATGGCGCGTGTCTCACGCCCGGTGGCGCCTTTGCGCTGGTCGTGAATCGCGAACTCGACATGCTGAGCGCGATTGACTTGAGAGAAACCTCGGAGAGTTTCCTCTCCGTCGTGGCGACTGTCAGCCTTCCCGAGAACCCGATCGGCATCGAACTGTCCCCCGACGGCGACTATGCCTTCACGATCTCGGAAGCAGAAGCCAAGCTCGTCGCCACTGCCGTGGGTGTCGGGCCGTCGCTGGGGTCGTTGTCGCGGCGCGCCGGCCCCGTCGGGACCAAGCTGGTCCTCGCGGGTTCGGGGTTCGCGGCAGAGGACGGCGCCAGGGTGTTGTTCAACGGCACGGGTGGCGTTTGGACGGAACCCGATCGGCTGACCGATGTCGCCCTGACCGTCGAAGTGCCTGCCGCGGCCACGTCCGGCATGGTTCGCTTGGCGACATTCGTGCAGGGCGCACCGCACATGGAATCCAACAGTTGGATGTTTGAGCTCCTTGGAACGACCGAGGACGAGATGCTCAGACCCGCTGCGGATCTTCCGGGCACGCCGTCGCCGACGGCGGACGGCGGTGCAGTTATGCAGCCCTCACCCCGGGGCGATTACCTCGCCCTGGCGGATGAGTCGGGAGGTCTTCACGCCCTCGTAGTGGACAGCGAGAGCCCGCAGTACCACACGTATGCAGGATCGCTCGCGCTCGGATCCAACGCTTCCGACATCGCGTTCGCTCCGGATGGCGAGCGCGCTTTCGTCGTGCTGCCGGACTCCGGCCACGTGCTGGTGGCCGCCGCCAATCGCCTGAAGGCGAACTTCCTCGTTCCGCTGCACACGCTTGATTTCTCGGGCATCGCCGGATCGAACCTCGCCAGGGCGGCTGTGAGTCTGGATGGCTCGCTTCTTCTCGTATCGGATCCCGGCGCGGCCATGGTGCACTGTATGGACATCACCGTTGGCTCTCCCAGCGAGTACCAGATCATCGAGTCGGTGGACGTTTCAGGTGGGAGCGGCAACGGCCAAGTCCTCGAGATGGCGCTTCACCCCGGAGGGACGTCGGCGTACTTGGCACGCGAGGATCCAGATCAGCCGGCGGTGGTCGTGCTGGACACCGATCCGCAGAGCCCTCAGTACCTGTCGCTTGGGAACCAGGTCAATCTCTTCGGGACGATGCCCATCCAGATGCCCGTTTCGCTTTCGTTCACGCCTGATGGCGAGCGTTGCCTTGTCCTTACCCGGCATCATGTGGGCGACCCAACCCGCTCCATCGTGATGCTCGATGCGTTCGCCCCGGGCCTTCCCTCCGTCAGCAAGGCTCTCTCCATCGGCGGAACGTCGTCCCCAACCCAGGAACACATCGAAGTCTCGCCGCGGGGAGATCGTGCAGTCGCCAACGTGCATGAGGACGGGCTCTACAATCTCGAGATCAAGACCATCCCGGACTCGCTCATCGTGCTCCAGTTGACGGGTGAGGCGTCCGATCATCTGACGAGCGCCGACATTGCGTACTCGGTGGACGGCTCCCAGTTCTACTGCCTATCGGAATCCAGCGACACTCTCTTGCTCTACGACTTCACCGCCGCACAGGCAATCGCGGTCTATTCGGGCAACGGGCAGTCAGGGGTCGTGAATCAGCCGCTTGCGCTACCGCTTCGCGCCAAAGTGACCGGCGCCGTGAGCGAGCCGGTTGCCGGAGTACCGGTCAGGTTCATGGTGACGTCCGGCGGCGGGAGATTCGCCGCCGTCGACACCACCGAGCAGGTGGTCGCCACGAACGCCGGCGGCATCGCGGAGGCGAGCCTGACGCTTGGACCTGACCTCGGTGCCGGCGCGCATACCGTCCAGGCCAGCGCATCGGGCCTGACCGGCTCACCGCTCATCTTCGCCGCCGATGGAATCGCCGATCCGACAACACTCCCACTTGCTCTGGTGAGCGTCGTTCCCGACAGCGGCATGACCGGAGTCAGCATCGCGAGCGCAACACTGACGGCCTTCAGCCGCCCCGTGGATGTCCTAACGGTCACGTCGTCTTCTTTCTACCTGCACGATGGCGACTTCATCGCAATACCCGCGGTTTTCGGATTTGCTGACGCCAATCGCAAGGTCTCGCTCACTCCACAGACGGCACTCGATCCAAACACCACCTTCTGGATCCAAGTAACCACTGGCATCAGAGATGAATCAGGTGGCCCGCTCGACCAAGCCGTGGTGTCGAGCTTCACGACCGAGCCGCCCCCGCTCATCGAACTGGCGTCCATTGCACCGGTGAGCGGCCAGGCCGGGGACCGCGTTGTTCTCTCCGGAGACGGCTTCAACAGCCAGGTGTCCCTCAACACGGTCCTGTTCGGCAGCGTGCCCGCCTACGTGACATCCGGGGGCACGGACTTCCTGAGCGTGGCCGTCCCGGCCGGGGCCGCGACGAACGCTATAAAGGTCATCAACACGGCCCTTCCCGACACATCCAACGAGATCTCCTTCACCATACTGCCGCCTGACGTAACCTACATGAACGATGTTGTTGGAAGCGTCACCACGAGTTCAGCCACCCGGAGCGTCTCTATCACGCCGGATGGAGCCCTTGCATTCGCCGTCAGCCCCGACGCCAACCATGTGAGCGTGATCGACCTGCGAAACCTGGTCCACGTCGCGACCATCGCCGTCGGGGAGAATCCCGTTGCCGTCACTGTTGACCGAACCGGGAGTTTCGCTTACGTGGCCAATCACGTGGACGGCACGGTGTCGGTCATTGATGCGAACCCGTCGTCGCCTTCCTACTGTCAGGTGGTGGATGCCTTCTCGGTCGGGGTCGGACCGACGGACATCGTCATCACTCCCGACGGTAGCCGCTTGATTGTGGCCAACTTCGGTTCGGGCACGATCAGCGTGGTTGATGCGGACGCGACCAGCGAGACCTACCGCAGCGTCGTGTCGAGCATCACCACGGGCTCCGGGTCGCGCACGGTGGCCATCTCGCCTGACGGCGGCCTGATCTACATCGGGATAGAGTCGGGGTATCTCGTCCTCTCCGCCACGAGTTACGGGGTGGTCACGGGCGTCAACAGCGGATCGGGCTCGCGCACGGTGGCCATCACTCCCGACGGCGCCTTCCTGGTCATCCTCACTACGGATGGGGTCGTCAATATCTACGACGTGCGGAATGGGAGCCCCTGGGAGAACCAGGTTGTGACCAGCATCCGGACCGACTCCGGAGCGACCACCGTGGCAATCTCGCCCGACGGTGGGTTCCTCTACTTGATCGAGGAGGTGGGCGACAGGATCCTCGTCGGAGTGCTCTCCATCAGTCCCCGGTTCGGGGTCATGGAGGAGGGTGAGGAGCTGCCTCCCTACGGAGTCGGGTTCACTATCGTTGACAGCCTCGCGGTCGGGGAGGACCCGGCGGACATCGCCTTCGACCCGACCGGGTCCGGCAAGGTCATCGTGACGACCGCAGGGGACCGAAAGCTGACCGTATTGGGAGAGCCTATCATCGGAACGGACGGCCCCGAACCTCCTCAGGCGCTCCTGGGCTTCCCGAATCCGTTCAGCCGCACCACCACGATCCGGTTCGCGATCCACAAGCGGGAGCATGTCCGGTTGGCGGTTTACGATGTTACGGGTCGGTTGGTGAGGGTCCTCGTTGATGCGGACCTGGCGCCGAGCACGTACAGCGTTGCGTGGGACGGCACCGACGGCGACCGGCGGCGCGTGGCGAGCGGGGTCTACTTCTGTAAGATCAACGCCGAAGGCCTCGCCAGGAGCAAGAAGATGCTGCTGATGAGGTAGCACGAACCCGGAAGGACGCGGTTCCGGATTCCTGTTGCCGGACTCGCGTGCCGACAGGAACCGTATCAACCATGCATTGGGCGGCCACGAGGGTCGCCCAGTGCATTTCACTCACCAGGGCGAGTACTCCGAACCCATGACCACGAAGGGTGACCAGTAGTACGGGTGCGCATACTGCCCATCGGAAACGAGAGAGAGCCGGGCAGCATTGAGAGAGCGCGCCACTGATTGCTTCTCCGTGAACAGGTGCCTGTAGAAGGCCTCCATGAGCGCCGCCGTTGATTCGTCGGAGACCGCCCAGAGACTCGCCACAATGCTTCGGGCCCCGGCCGCGAAGAACGCCCTGCTGAAACCCACCACGCCCTCGCCTCGCCCGATCTCGCCGCGGGCGGATTCACACGCCGAAAGGACAACGAGTCCCACGTCGAGGGAGGAGGAGACCACCTCGAGGGTCCTTAGGTATCCGTCCTCCGTGTCGCTCGAGTCCGGACAGAGAGCGATGCTCGACGCCGCCGGTTCGGCAGGATCCACGATCCCATGTGTGGCCAAGTGCAAGACGCGAATCGAATGGTCTCTGAGGCCGGCCTTCAGTGTTGCTTCGTCCGCTTCTCGTCCAAGGTGCACGTTCACGCTGCTGCCTTTCAGAATCGCCGCGATGTCGGACACTTCGCGGCGCGTCTGCGGCAGCGGCTGGAGTGTGACCTTCCGGCCGGACAGAGACTTGAGGAGCGAGTAGTCGGGGTCGCCCATGGCGAGAAGATCGAGGACGGGCTGCGGGCGCCTGCTTCGAGGTTCGGGTCGAGAATGAAGCGAGAGGTAGGTCGAAGCCGAAGGGGCATAAGTGATCGAGTGGGAACGGGCCAGATACGGGAGCCGGTCCCACGCCCTGTCCGCGCCGGGGTCCTCGGTCAGCAGCACCTCGAAAGGCAACTCGAAGAGGATGCCGTCGGGCACGACAACCAGATCCTTGACCTGCTTCAGCCGATCCTCGGCGGGCAGGAGGATGTCGGCATAGAGCCGGCGCGCCATCAGCAGGAGCGCGCCGTCGGCCGGCATCGGATGGGCGATGGCGTCCCGCAGTTGGGCCACGGCAACTTCGAGAGACGCACGTCTGGGGAGCCGGTAGATCTTGGAACCCCGGCCGTCAATCACCCAGAGGAGCGAAGCCGTATCCCCTAGAGCGTATTCGAGGAGAGCCGTACCTTCCGGGAGTATTCGGCGAATGTCTTCCGGACCGGCGATCACGGCCTCCGCCCGCCCGGCGCCGTACGATTCGAGCCGCTCTTGCCTGAGGTTGGCGTACTGATCCTCGAGCCTTCGTTCTCGCTCGGTGTAATCCGGCGCGCTGCGCTCGAGGCGGTAGAGGGAGTCGAGCAACGCGTCCTCCTCGCTCGAGCCGGAGGCGAGCGCCGATGTGTCCAGCATCTCCAGAAGCCCTCGGGCCTTGGCGCGCTCGATGGTCCGAAACGCCAGCGCGGACCACTCGGCGCCGCCTTTGCCGCGCGCAAGACCGGCGTAGTACGTCGTGACTTCCTCGAAGTAGAAGCGCCGGCTCCCGCCGAGGTAGCCGGTGCGCACTTCCGTGCCGCCGATCTCGGCGCGAGCCTGATCGAGGAGATCGAGCCCCTTCTCGTAGTAGAACCGCGCGCTGTCGGGACGCGTCTTCTCGAAGCTGTGCCCCATGCAGAAGTCGAGGGCAACGGCGAGGTCGCCGTCCTGCGTGAGTTCGATGACCGGCCGCATGCTCCTCAGGATCCGACGGGCTTCGTCGCTCCTGCCCGCCAGCAAGTGGACGCTCGCGAGGCCGACCTGGTCCCCGGCCATGTTGACATCCAGGCTGTCCCGCGCGTCCATGGCGGAGGCCGTGCTCCACTTGGCGATCGAGCCCTCGAAGCGGCCGAGGTCGCGCTCCACTTGAGCCGCCAGGATCAAGGCCTCCCGCGCCATCTTCGGATTGTTGAGACTCTCGGCGAGGGCACGGGCCTTCTCCGCGTAGGAGAGCCCCTCCTCCAGCTCGCCGAGTTCAGCCGCGAGGTAGCCGAGGTTTATGAGCGCCTCGAGCTGGAAGACGGGCATCCGGTGCTTCTCGCTCAGGTCGAGTAGCGCGTCGAAGTCGTCTTGAGCCCACTCGAGCTCGCCGATCCTCATGTACGTGATGCCTCTGTTTCGATGGAAAACGACGGTTTGCTCGGCGTCGGGGTGCTCGTCCAGGAGCGTTCTCAGCGCATCGAGTTGATCGAGAGCCTCGCCGTAGCGGTAAGCCTCCGCGAGATTCAGGGCCAGGTTGTTGCGACAGACGATCTCTCGCTTGGGATCTTCCATGGCCTCGGCGAGAGACAAAGCCTCGAGCAGGGATTCGTTGGAGCGAGCGATCCTCCCCATCTCCGCGTTGAGGCTTGCGATGCTCGTCAGGAGTTCGTAGTGCTGGACGGTATTCCCGGACTGCCTCACCAGCACGAGCGCCTGTTCGAGGCTGGTCCTGGCGTCCGGCGTGCGGCCGATGGCCAGATACGTATTTCCCAGGTAGGTGAGTGACGTCGCCAGGCCTTCGATGTCTTCGGTCTCGCGTCTCAGCTCGACCGCCTGCCTGTAGTAAGCGAGGGCGAGATCCAGGTTGCCGAGCTGGTAACTCGTGCTTCCCAGTCCATTGAGGGTCCTGCCCTCGAGGATGCGGTCCTCGATGGCCCTCCGGGCGGCCAGGGCTTTCTCGTACTGTTCGGCCGCGGCCGCAAAGTCGCCCTTGCTCCAGTGGGCGACACCCAGGCTTCCCCACAGCACCGCGACCGAACGCCGGTCGCCGATCTGCTCGTAGAGCTTCATGGCCCCGCTCATCGAGGTTATTGCGCCGTCAAAGTCGCCGCGGCCGCGAGCCTCGGCGGCTTGCTTCTCGAGATCCTTCGCCTGCCGGCGGAGGCCGATCTGTCCGCTGTCCCATGCGCGCGATGTACCGACGAGATCCCGCAGGACACGCGATCCGGCATGCTTTTCGTAGCTCTGGGCGAGCCGTTCCGCGAGAGCGAAATCAGCTTGGGCCGCCCCCTGCGCGGCAGCGGCGCCGCCCGCCGCGCTCGCTTCCAGCGCCCGGTCCACCAGCTGGCCGACGGCCGCTCCCACGACGGATGCATGGCCGGACACAAATCCATCAAGCGCGCCGGCGCCTCCGGCTGCACCAATCGAGTCCGCTCGAGCCAGAAACGCGGCAACCGGGTCGAGAGCGAGACTCTGGCCGCAGAGAGCCAGCGTTGAGAGAACTGCTGCGACAATGAAGAGAAGTCGCCTTGGATACGTGATCACGCTCGCTGTCCTCCGAAGACCACGAGCCCGAGGCGCTGAGGATCGCGGGCTGACTCCGGTCTCGAGGGACCGCGCGGCCTGGAACAACCGCTGCTCGCCGCGCTTCCGCCTAGTCCGCACCGCTCACGCCCTCTGGCTGAGGAGGTAGATGTGCCAGAGATCCCGGGAGGTCGTGCGCAGGAGCGGCGTCACGGCGAGGAGCCCGGTCCTTCCGACGGCCCGCTCCAGGTAGCGCAGTTCCCGGAATCTGTCGTCCACGTCGCGATCCGGCGGCAGCGCGATCCCGTACTGTCGCGCCATCAACATTCCCTTCGCGCGCATTGCCAGCTCGAGATGGATCTGCAGCATGCACAGCATGTCGGCGACGACCGGCCCCGGGAAGTGGCTCTGCAACGATTCGAGATAGCGGCCGGTGGAGGAGCTCCGCAACTCCCCGCTCGAGATCAGCTCCAGGATCTCGACGTCATGGTCGAACCCTCGCCCGAGCCACTCGCGCGTGGCCCGCTCGCTCAGCTCGAACACGAGAAACAACGCGAACGGCGAAACCAAGAGCGGCACCAGGGCCGCGAGGGTCGAACCCGGCGCGAGAGCGTTGAATCCAATGTGGAGCGCGGCCGCGAGGGCGAAGCCCGGGAGGAAACCGGCCGGCCCCCGCGTGCTTCTCTTGTCGGAGAGCTGCTTGTAGAGCACGGCGACGATAGCGGTCGCGCAGCCGTGCATCACGGCGGTCCCGAGGCCGCGGAGCGCCCAGAGCCACGGCGTCACGCCGGTCAGCGCCGTGGCGTAATAGGCATTCTCCGCGATGGCGAAACCCGTGCCGATGGCGAAACCGTGGATGCCAGCGTCCACCATGAAGCCCACGCGGGAGCGGGACACCAGATACACGATCGGGATCGCCTTGATCGCTTCCTCGACCAACGGTCCCGTCAGTCCCGTCACGAGGGCGTGCGGCAGCCCGAGTGCCGTCAGGCTCCCCGAGTTGATGAAGTATGAGAGCGCGGCCGCCCCGCAGCCGAAGAGCACCGACCGCGCCACCAGCCGGAGCGGCACGAGCTTGAAGCTGTCCATGAGCACAAGCCCGGTCAGCAGCAGCAGGATCGGAAGAAACCCGAGCGCGACAAGGATGGAGGCCATCAGAGAATCTTCAGCGAGACCATCCACTCATCTGTCGTGGCGCGATGGTTCTCGAACGCGCGCGCGTATCCCGTCGAGAGCGTCAGCGGCTGCATGATGAACAGCTGCAAGCGCAGATCCACCTGCGCCCCGGCGTTGGCCACCTCGCGCCGCAGGCCATCGTGGCCCAGATTCGTGATCAACCCGGAACCGAAGAGGGACAAGCGCGCCCAGGCTGCGAACAGATTCAATGTTCCCACGCGGCGGAATCGCACCGGCGGGAGATTCACGTCAATGAGAGCGCGCGTGAAGTCGGTTCCCGCGATCGCGTCGATTCCCGCGCCCGGGAAGCTCGACCAGTCTCGATAGCGCTTCGCGTCGCGCCAGTCCAGCCAGTTGTTTCCGAATCCACCGAAGAAGAAGTTCGCAAACGGCTCCTCCGGATCGCCGGGGGAGTACCCGGCCGCCGTCCGGAGCCAGACGGAGCCGTTCTTGAGCGGGCCTGGCACTCCGGCATCGAGCGTCCCGACACCATGGGGGAAGCCCCGCCAGGTCGCCTTGCCCCCGCGCACGAAACGGACGCCGTCGAGCGAGGCGAGGAGCTTCCATGAATGCCCCTTCTCGAATTCCACCGCTCCGATGGAACCGCGGAGGTTCTTGTAGGCGAGTTGGGCGTGACCAGAGAGCAGCTTGTCGAAGCCGGGCGAGGTGGACACGTTCTGGTTGTCGGGCAACCTCTCGAGCCCGCCCCAGCCGTCGAGGCCGGTGGAGAGATCGAGATGCTTCGGCGCGTCCCGCAACAGCGAGCGCTCCCAATCCAGGCTCGCGCCGTATCCCTTGCGGCTCGACTTGACCGGCCCGACAAGGTCGTAGAACGACGCCGGATTCCAGCGAAGCGTCGTGTGCACATCCCAGCGCTTGTACTGGAGCTTCACATGCCATCGCTCATCCGTCGTGACAGCCTCGTCGAGACTGTAGCTCGCCGAGAGGCTCAGGCGATGCAGCTGCAGCGGATCGGAGACGTCCGTCTCGAACCCGGCGGCTGCATGATCCTTGTAGCCCTCGACAATCGGATAGACCGATGCGATCCCGATCGAACGCAACGCTCGATACGGGCCGCTTCGCACGGTGACGGAGTCGAGGTCCACGCTCGAAGGAGGCGGCGCTTTCCATGACTTCAACACCGGGTGCTTCTTCACGAGATCGGAACCGAGGAACGTGATGGCGCTCACGTCGATGAGCGGCTCGGCCTTCACCCATGCGGGCACGAACCCCTCGCCGCCGTAACGAAAGACGATGAGCGAGTCGTTGGCGGCGGGCAGCGGGCGGAAGAAACCGGTCTCGGCGTTCGTCACGACGTCCATCGAGTCCGCGTCCAGGTCGTAGCGGAAGATGTTCGATACACCGGTGTAGTACGAGCTGCCGAGGAGCCGCTTTCCGTCAGGCGTGAAGACGAAGCTCGTCGGGATGGCGCTGCCGAAGTCGTGGAGCATGCGCGAGGCGCTGTCCCCGGCGGCGAGCGTCTCCATCCGGAAGAGCTGCAGCGACTGCCGGCCCGTGATCTCGGACATGGAACCTGCGAGCAGCGCGCCGTCGGGCGAGATGTCAACATCGTAGAGGTCGAGGCCGTATGGGAACGTCACGACCTGGGTCCATTCTCGATAGGGGGGCGGCACGCGAACGAGGGTCGAGAAGCCGTTGAAGTGGCGCACGCCCCAGAGCGCTCCGTCCGCGGGATTCACGCAGAGGTCGCCGATTCGAGCATCTTTGATGAGCCGCCGCGCCCGGCCGGTGTCGGGATCCAGCATCCAGAGATCGCGCCATTCGTTGTTGTCGGCCGTGTAGAAGAGGGTGCGCGCCTTGGGGTCCCACGCGAGAGAGCAGACGAAGTAGAGCGCCGGCCCCTTCACCTCGTGGATCTCGCGCAGTTCGCCCGTCGCGAGGGAGACTTCCACGATGGAAGCGACCGTGCCGGGGTACTGCGCGGCCACGTAGATGACGGAGCGCTCGGCATCAACGAAGGGACGCGAGACGGAACCGAGCGAACGGCGCGAGATGTCGCGCCAGGGCGTCGTCGGAAAGCGCTGCAGCGAGTCCAGGTTCGCGCGCTGGAACCCCTGCTCCCAGCTGATCCAGTCCCGCCAGCCCGCGGAGAGCGGCTTCCCGAACACCTTCTCGAACTGCCCCGCGAAGTCGCGTTTCGAGCCCGGCTCGCGGCCTACCCAATCGAGCAGCCGCTCGGGCGAGTACTGCCACGCGAGGTAAGAGAAGAACCGGGTGCCGTACAGATAAGCCACGGCGCCCGCCTGGAAATCCACCTTCATTCCCGCCGATTCGAGCCCCAGCGGATCGTAGAAGCGCGCGCCGTCGCGCACCATCGAACGGAACACCATCTCGTCGTAAGGGCCCTGGGCGCGCCCGAGCCCGCCGGCCATCCAGGTCTCGAGAAACGTCGCGATCCCCTCGTGGTACCAGCGCGGCGCCGCACGCCGGGGCAGGCAGAGCCACGACCAGACGATGCTCTCGGGATGCTCGGACGTCTCGCGGACTTTGCCGCGGAAGAGCCCTCGCGCGAAGCTGTCGGAACCCGAGGCGCCGTCGAGCGCGACCACGTGCACCGTCTCGTGGTTCATCGTGAAGTTGACGCGCTCGTTGGACGGTCCCGTCTCGTACACGAAGTTCGTAGGCGCGATGTGCACGACCATGGAGTTGCGCGGATTCACCCAGACCCCGGCGTTTCCGTAGTCGCCCGCGTCGTCGAGGATGACGTTCACTTTTTCGGACGGACGGTAGCCCCACAGCGCGCGCTGAAAACGCATCGAGTTTTCGAAGCAACGCGCCGTGTAGGGCGCCACGTACTCGAGAGCAACGCCGGGGTAGACGAGCCGGAGATTCTCGGTCTCGATCGTGCTGTAGGGGGCGCCGGAGGCCGCCGGCGTGAGCCAGAGGAGGCAGAGGGCCGCGAGGAGCGCCGCGATGCAGGACCGCGCGCCGACGGGGCTGTCGGATCGTCGCTTCGTATCACGCCTGATGGAGGCCCCGCCGAATGGCGGGGCCTCCATGTCGTGGAAGCGTCTTGCCGGCCAAGCGATCACTCGAAGGTTGCGGTGCAGGCCTTCTCGAGGCCCTTCGCATCGGCCAGTTTCATGAACGAGGGCTCGGCCGCAATCTGCTGATACTCGGGCGCCGCGGCCACCTGCCAGAATTCCGGCTTGGCGGACATCTCCTGGAACGCCGGCATCGCGGCCAGGACGCCGAACTCCGGACTGGTCACGACGCTCAGGAACTCAGGCCGCGCCGCGAGGTCATGGAAGGCCGGGGACGTGACGACCTGCGAGAACTCGCTCATCCCGGCGAGCTGCCCGAACTCGGCCATCGCAGCGAACGCTCCGAACTCGGGCGAGGCCGCCATCAACGGAAACTCCGGGCGCACGACGAACTGCTGGAACTCCGGCAGGAGCGCGAGCTCGGCGAACCCCTGCACGGACATCACACGCCCGAACTCGGGGAGGCTCGCCAGGTTTCCGAACTCGGCCGCCGCGAACTTGTTCATCTCGGCCACCGTCGTCGGCCGCTTCTCGGCCATCGCGACCATGAACTTCTGGAAATCCGCCCTCGCCGCGAGATCACGGCAGTCGGTAGAGGCCATGAACTTCCTGCACTCCGCTATCGCGGCGAGCTTGGGGAGTTCGGGATAGGACACGAGCTTTCCGAATTCCGGCATCACCATCACCTGAGCGCATTCCGGGACGGCGACCGCCTTCGCGAGTCCGCCCGACATGCACTTCCCGAACTCCGCCTTGGACACGGTCTGCTGGAACTCCGGCGACTTGGCGAGGTCCGCGTATGCGGCCATGTTGACGAGCTTGCCGTACTCGGCCCGCGCCGCGACGGCCTGGAAATTGAGATCCGTCACGAGCTTCCGGAACTCGGGATTCGTCCGCATCTTCTGGAAGACGTCCGTCTGCATGAAGGCCTGGATCTCGGGGTCCTTCAGAGAAACATCGCCCGCCGAGATCTGCTCCGACCGGTATCTGTCGGCAGCACCGATCGTACCCTTGACCCCTTCGCGAGGCTGGAGTCCACGGGTCGCGAACACGACGATCACAGCCACAACGATGATCCCGATGAGCATTCCGAGCCGTCTGTTCATGTCACCATCCCTCCGAGTTCTCGATCGCGGGGATACGATGATCCCACGCCCCGTTTCGCGTTCCCGTTCTCCTAACTCCCAGCGCCCGACAAGACCTTTCACGCAAAACTTACGGCGCTCTGCCCAGAGTCGCCTCCCGGCTTCCGGAAGCGCCGGTCCAGGTCACCTTGACGGCGGCCGGCGTCTTGGCCAGCGTCCGCAGACCCACTTCGCAGAGCCCCCTCCCGTGAAGGACAAGAATCAGTCGCTCACCGTCCGCGCGCACCGCGCCCCTGGGACCCCGAACCCACCGCACCGATGAAGCCTCGAGCTGATCCGGATCGAAGGACACCTCGGCCCGCGACACGTCCGGGTCGCTCACATCGAGGAGCACGATGGCCCGCCCCTCGCCGCGGACAAGCGAAGCTCGCGCACCGCCGAGGTCCGCGACAGCCTCAGTCTTCTCGGTCCGCGGCTGCATGGCGCCCTCGAGGGGCAGGCGGTCCATGCCCGGCGTCCGCCAGGCGCCTGTTATGAGGGCCAGGATCAGCG
>JAGVPR010000188.1 GCA_020052115.1 Candidatus Eiseniibacteriota bacterium | reverse complement strand
GGAGCGGGTGCATGGAACTGAGCGCGCGAGTTGCGGAGGCCGCCCGGCCGCTCGGCGAGGTCGAGGCGCGGCAGATCCTCGGGCGCGAACTCGTGCTGCGCCTCTCGGTATCCGTCCGCATGGCCAAGCTCCACGATCCTCAGAACGCGGCTCGCTTGCGGGCCGAAGCGGAGTTGTCGGGGAGCCTGGAGGCCCTCTTCCATCACCTCGGCGGATTCCGGCTGACGGTCGTGGGGGACTATCTGTTCCTCGACGATCAGCGGCTCAGGGTGGACGCCGTGGGGTTTGCCGCGTTCGATCACTTCATCAAGCTCTTGCGAGCGCGCCGCATCGGCGAAATGCACATGGCCCTGCAGCCGACGCGGGAGGAGCTGACCGACCTCGTTCAGGCACTGCTCGTGCCCCCCGCGGAAGATGATCCGTTCCAGGCCTTCCGGCTTCAATCCGAGAGGATGGAACGATGGGTGGGCTTCTCGGCGCTACCCGACAACGAGCCGGAGGCGGTCTCGGAGAAAGACCCGCGAGAGCGGGCGAGGCGCGCGTTCCTCTCCGCCGTCACCGTGACTCGGCTCGCGATGGCCCGCACACGGATGGGCCGTGGCGTGGATTTCCGCGCGGCGCAGCGGGTCGTGCAGGGGATTGTTGATCTCCTCATGGAAGAGGAATTCTCGCTGCTCGGCCTCACAGTGCTGCGCGACTACGACGCATACACGTTTCACCACAGCGTCAACGTCTGCATCTTCTCCGTGGTCCTCGGGAAGCGCCTGGGCCTCACGCGGCGGGAGCTGGGCGAACTCGGCGTCGCCGCGCTGTTCCACGACATCGGCAAGGTCACGCTGCCGCGTTCGATCCTCGACAAGCCGGGCCGGTTCAACGCCGAGGAGTGGGAACGGATGAAGCGGCACCCCATGGAGGGCGCGAGGCTGCTCCTGAGGCTCGGGGGGATGAGCCGGCTCGCGATGCAGTCGGTGCTGGTGGCCTTCGAGCATCACCAACGACACGACCTGTCCGGCTATCCGCCGCTACGCATTCCAAGGCCGCAGCACATCCTGAGCCGTATCGTCTCGATCGCCGACTGCTTCGACGCCATGAGCGCAGAACGGCCGTACCGCGAGCGATCGCTCCGGCGCGAGGAGATCCTCGGGCACATGATGGCGCATGCCGGAACGCACTTCGATCCGCTCCTGCTCAAGCTCTTCGTGAACGCGGTCGGCGTCTATCCGATCGGCACCGTGCTGGAGCTCTCCGGCGGGGTGTGGGCCGTCGTCACTGGAAGCGCGCCTCGCGAGGCCCTGGACCGCCCGCGCGTCCGGGTCGTGCGCGACGCGAGCGGCGCCGAGACGCGGGGGCCGGAGATTGATCTCGCGTGCTCGGAGATCGAGGTGACCGGAACCGTGGATCCCGACGAGCACGGACTCGAACTCGCGGACTGTTTCCAGTAGCGGTCTCCGGTTGCGCTTTGCGGTTCGAGCCGGCCATGGCCGCCGCGCCGGACGCTCCACGTTCGCCCACCTGCCACGTGTTATCGTTCGGCGTCCGGAGGATGCGCCGTGCTCATTGACGACTGGTGGTCTCGATACCGCGAAATCATCCCGGACTTCGAGCGTTTCCTGGCCGCGCTGGCCCTTCCGCCGCCCGTCTACCTGCGTGTCAACCCGCGGCGCACGAACGCCGCGGCGTTGCAGGACCGGCTCGCGGCCCGAGGCGTGCGGCTCGAGTCCGTGCCGGTCCCCGGAGCCTTCCGCGCCGACGGCCTCTCGCGCCCCGGCTCCACGAGCGAGTTTCTCCTCGGGCACTACTACGTTCAGGGCCTGAGCTCGATGCTCCCGGTGCTCGCTCTGGCGCCAGAGCCGGGGCAACGGGTCCTCGATCTCTGCGCCGCGCCGGGGAGCAAGACGACGCAGATCGCCGACGAGATCGAGGATCGAGGTCTTCTGATCGCCAACGACTTCAAGATTCCGCGACTGCGCGCGCTGCAGAGCAACCTGGAGCGGATCGGGGTCACCTGCGCTGCCGTGACGAGCTATCGCGGCGAGAGTTTCCCGGGGCGGATCTCCTTCGACCGCGTGCTCGTGGATGCGCCCTGCTCGGGGGAGGGCACCTGGCGCGAGAGGCCGCCCCGCCGTTCGAGGGACTGGGATCCGTCGCAGCCGGAGCGGCTGCATCCGTTGCAGCTTCGCGTGCTCTCGCGCGCCGCGGATCTCGTCGCGCCGGGCGGGGTGCTCGTGTATTCGACGTGCACTTACGCGCCGGAGGAGAACGAGGCGGTCGTGGACGACCTCCTCGCTCTTCGTTCCGATCTCTCGATCGAGCCGGTCGCGCCGCCGGTGCCCCACGCGCCCGGACTCACCGCATGGCAGGGGCGCACGTTCAGGAATGAACTCGGCCTCGCCGCGAGGATCTACCCGCACCTCGTGGATTCATGGGGGTTCTTCATTGCTCGCCTTCGCCGGACCTGACATCGTCGAGGAAACGGTTCGCTACTTCGAGACGCGCTTCGGAGTGACGGCGGAGCGCTTCTCGAGTTTCTCGTTTCTCGAGAGCGGCAGCGCCATCTGGCTGTTCTCGGCATCCCCGCACAACGCGTTGCTCGAGGGTTTGCGGCTCGAGGCCGCGGGCGTGGCTCTGGTCAGAAGGAAGAAGCGCGGCTGGAAGCCGACGACCGCGGGTCTCAGGATCATCGGCCGCTGGGCGACGCGAAACGTCGTGGAACTGGACGCGGTGCAGGCGGAGCGCTTCCTCGCGCGCGAGACGATCACGGGCCGGTACACGACGGACGGCGGGTTCGTGATCGTGCGGCGCGAAGGGGAGGTCCTCGGCTGCGGTCTCGTGTCCGCGCTCGGACTCGAGTCGCAGATCCCTGCGTCGCTGGCGATCGAAGCGGCTCCCGGCGGCGACGAGGGCGTCTAGCCGCGAGAGCCCCGAGCGCGGTGGCGCCCCGCAGGCCGCACACTGATCAGTAGCGGGCCGTGAAGTAGTCTTCCAGGATCTTCCGGTGGTCGAATGCGATATCCGGCGGAAGAGCGTCGCGCGTGAAGACGCGCGCCTCCTCGGCGTCGTCACCACCGGCGAGCGCGCCACGGCCTCGGCCCACGAACACCGTTCCGATCGTGTGGAATCGGGGATCGCGATCCGGGTCCGAGTAGGTGTGGAACTGGCGCAGGAGTTCGACCTCGAGGCCGGTCTCTTCGCGCATCTCGCGGACGGCGGCCTCCTCGAGCGTTTCTCCATACTCCACGAAGCCGCCGGGGATGGCCCATCCCGTCGGCGGATGACGCCTCCTGACGAGGACGACGCCGCCCTCATGCTCGATCAGCACATCCACCGTCGGCCGCGGGATGCGGCGCAGCTCGAACGGAATCGCCGGCTCACTCCCCGCCTCGGTCTTGCCCGAGAGAACCTCTTCGATCGAGAACAGGAAATGGAGCACCAGCCCTTCGGCGGCGAGTCTCTCGGGGGCGCCTTGTCCGCGATCGAGGATGACGTAGGCGTCTTCCGTCGCGAGCCCCGCAGCCCGCACGGCGCGCGCCGCGCGCAGCAGGGAGTTCCCCTCGGTCGCGACGTCGTCCATCACCGCCACGCGCCCGCTCG
>JAGVPR010000204.1 GCA_020052115.1 Candidatus Eiseniibacteriota bacterium | reverse complement strand
GAGAAGGCGGTAGGCGTTCGCGGCGCCGGGGTTGCCGCTGCCGCGGCGCGTGACATCCACGCCGCGCGCGCGTCCCCAGAGCACCGCCGTGGGGAACGCCCCCAGCGCAAACCCGACGAGGACCGCGGCCAACTCCATCACCAGCGCCTCCGTCTCATCGTTGCTGGCGCAGCCGGATTCGCAACGGCGCGCCCGAGAAACTGAACTCGTCACGCAGGCGATTCGTCAGGTAGCGCAGGTACGACTCGCCGAGGGCATCCCGGTTGTTCGTGAAGAGGATGAACGTCGGCGGTGATACCGAGGCCTGCGTCGCATAGTAGATGCGGACCGGCTTTCCGCTCCCCGAGTACGGCGGCGAATTCTCGGCGATGAGGCGGCGCACGAACGTGTTCAGCGCGCTCGTCGGTATCCGCTTCGCGCCTTCGCCGTACACCTCCTCGATCACCGTCGGCAACCGCCCCACGCGCTGGCCGGTCTTCGCGGAAACAAAGTGCACGGGCACGTAGCTCTGAAGCGGCAGCCTGTAGCGCGTCTCTTCCTCGACCCGCTTCGAGGTCATCCCGTCCTTCTCGACGAGATCCCACTTATTGTAGAGGTAGATCGCCGACTTCCCGCCTTCGTGCGGGAGCGTCGCCACCTTGAGATCCTGCCCCGAAAGCGGCTCCGTCGCATCGAAGAGCACGAGCGCCACGTCACAGCGATCCACGGCCCTGAGCGTGCGGACCATCGAGTAGTATTCGGGTCCCTCGGCCTCCTTCGAACGCCGCCGAAGCCCCGCCGTGTCAATCAGCACGAAGTCGCGCCCCCCGGCCTGGAAGCGCGTGTCCACGCTGTCGCGCGTCGTCCCCGGGACGTCGTGCACGATCATCCGCTCCTCTCCGAGAAGCCGGTTGACGAGAGAGGATTTCCCCACGTTCGGACGTCCGATGACCGCGACCCGGATCGCGGACGTTTCCTCAGTCTCATCGGATGCCGCCGGGAGGTGCTCGACGATACGATCGAGGAGATCACCGATCAGACGGCCGTGCTCCGCCGAGACGGAGATCGGCTCCCCGATACCGAGCGCATTGAACTCGTAGGTGCCCGCCTCCCATTGCGCACCGTCCACCTTGTTCGCGACCAGAATCGTCGGCACCGCGCGGCGCCGCAGCACATCGGCCACCTCGTCATCGGCCGGCACGGGGCCCTCGCGCACGTCCGCGAGGAACACCACCACATCGGCTTCGTCGAGCGCCAGTTCCACCTGGCGCCGCACCTGCGCCTCGATCCCGTCCTTCGCGCCCGGGAGGAGGCCCCCCGTGTCCACGAGGAGGAACTCGTGGCCGCCCCAGTTCGCCCGGGCATAGTGGCGGTCGCGCGTCACGCCCGGCTGGTCGTCCACGACCGCCGCACCGCCGCCGACGATCCGATTGAAGAGCGTGGACTTCCCGACGTTCGGGCGTCCGACGATCGCAACAATCGGCAGGTTCATGCTCCGTGGAGCGAGTGTTGGGGAATCCATCCCGGCTGCTCCTCGAAAGGTGAGAAACCCGAATACACGTCCCGGCCGACGTCGCGCGCCAGGTCCCCGATCGTCACGTCGTCGAGGAAGATCCCGTGCGGGTTCAGACAGAAAGGCGGAAGGCAGACGATATCACCGAGGTTCTCCGCGAGCAGCGCCTCCCGGATGTCGCCGCCCACAAGCAGCCCCGCGACGTGGATCGAGGCGCCGTAGAAACGGTTCTCCACCGGCAGCACGTCGAACCGTATGCCCTTGGGCACCGTGGGCGCCGTCGCGAGCACTTCACGCAGGGTCTTCGCGAACATCGTGCCGGTCACGCACGTCACCCGCCGCGGCCCGGCCGCGACGATATCCGAGAACAGGTGCGGCCCGTCCTCGAGAACCTCGTCAATGAACTGGCGCGTCATCCCGACACCGTTCTCGAGCAGCGGGAAGTCGTCGTAGTACGCGCGCGAGGGCGGATCGAGGTCCAGGATGCGGAACCACTCGTCCGCGAGATACGCGAAGCCGACGCCCAGACGGGCTCGAAGCCGCTCGCGCCACTGCTCGATGACCGGCAGGATCCCGAACGCATACTCCGCCGTGACCGGCCGAAGTTCCGCGAGCTTCTCGCGGTGCTGCGTGAGTCCCACCGGCACGATCGCGAGAGAGCCGACCGCCGGGTAGAGCGACGCGAGATCCTCGACCGTGCGCTCCAGATCGTCGCCGTCATTGATCCCCGGGCAGACGACGACCTGCGTGTGGATCTCGATCCCCGCATCCGTCAGCCGCTTGAGCGGCGGCATCACGTCCACGCCCTTCTTCCGCCTGAGGAGCCTCTGCCGGGTGACGGGATTCGTCGAATGAACCGACACGTAGAGCGGCGAGAGCCGCTGCTCGATGATCCGCGCGAAGTCCTCCTCCGAGAGGTTCGTCAGCGTGATGAAGTGGCCGAACAGGAAGGAGAAACGATAATCCTCGTCGCGGATGTACACGGTCGGCCGCATGCCGCGCGGGTTCTGGTCAACGAAGCAGAAGATGCAGCGATTCGCGCACTCGCGCGGCGCCAGTTCCTCGAAGACCAGGCCGAAATCCTCGCCGTCCTGCCGCACGTGCGCGAGGACCCGCTCCCTGCCCTGGGGCGAACGCACCTCCAAGGATACCTCGTCGTCCGCCATGTGAAACTGGTAGTCGATCGCGTCGCGGATCGGCCGGCCGTTCACGCTGAGGACGGCATCGCCCCGCCGGAGCCCCAGATGATCCGCCGGGGAGCCGGGAGCGACATCCAGAACGGTCAGCGGCCTGCTGGCTTCGAGTCGGCGCATGATGGCGGATTGCTCCGGTGTGTCTCGAGGTCCGGCGCCGCGGGGCCGTCACGGTCATTCGACCGGCGCCTCGCCGCGACGTCCGGCTGGAGCGGGCAACGGGATTTGAACCCGCGACTTTCAGCTTGGGAAGCTGACACTCTACCGCTGAGTTATGCCCGCTCGACCTCCGTCAAAGTGACGCTCGGCAGTCTAGAAGGCGAGCCCTAAGGTGTCAAGAGTAAAATAGTTATCGCCGCCGGCTGATAATCTCCATCAAGGGCGCTCCCCCTTCGCGGCCGGCTCATCCCACAGAGCCTGCACCCCCGCCGACAGCTCTTCGAGAGGCCGCGAACCGTCAAGCCAGCGAACCGAACTGCGTGCGCGAAACCACTGGATCTGCCTCCGCGCGAGCTGCCTGGTTGCGCGCGCCGTCTCTTCCAGCGCGCCCTCCAAACTCAGACGGCCATCCAGGTGGCGCAGCATCTCCCGATAGCCGGGAGTCCTCAACCCAGGCGACTCCTCGCCGAAGCCCGCCGCCTGGAGCCGGCGCACCTCATCGAGGAAGCCGCGGCGCATCATCCCTTCCAGCCGCACCTCGATCCGGTTGTAGAGGCGATCCCTCTCCCACCACAGACCGGCGATCCTGGCATCCTCGGTCTCGCGCTGCCAGCTTCTCATCTCGGAGGGGAGACGACCAGAGAGTCGCCAGATCTCCATCGCGCGCACGAGGCGCATCCGGTCGTTCGGGTGGATGCGCGCCGCCGAGGCGGGGTCGGCCGCCCGAAGTTCCGCATGGAGCGCCGCCGAACCCTCGCAGCCGATGCGCCGCTCCAGCTCCGCGCGAAGCGCGTCATCGCGCGGCGGAACCGACGCGAGACCGCGAAGCAGCGCGTCGAAGTAGAGACCGGTGCCTCCGACCAGGATCGGCAGCCGCCCTCGAGCGCGGACGTCCTCGATGGCTGCGGACGCTTCGTCTCGAAAGCGGCCCGCGCTGTAGACCTCGCCGGGATCCACGCGGTCCAGAAGATGGTGCGGCACGCGCTCCAGCTCTTCGCGCGCCGGCTTCGCCGTCCCGATGTCCATCCCCCGGTACACCTGGCGCGAATCCACGGAGATCACTTCGGCGCCGAGGCGAGGAGCCAGATCGAGCGCGACGGCTGTCTTGCCCGATGCGGTGGGGCCGAGGAGCACGAGCGCCGGGATGCCGTTCACGCCCTTCTCAGGCGCGCCCGAAGCGGCGATCCAGCTCCTCGAGCGAGAGCTGCACGTAGGTCGCGCGCCCGTGCACATCTCCGTGCGGGGTGGTCGTGGCGAAGAGGCGGTCGATCAGGTGGTTCATCTCCTCCTGCGAGAGCGCATCCCCCGCGCGCACGGCCGCGTGGCAGGCGAACGATTTCGAGATCCGCTCCTCCTCGGAGGCGAGCGGGTCGGAATCAGCCGAGTAGTCGTTCAGCAGATCGCGAAGGAGCTGCCCCTCCCTCCAGTCGCGAACGCCGGAGGGGATGCCCTGCACGAGGACGGTGTTGCGGCCGAAGGGGCGCACATCGAAGCCGAGGGAAAGCAGCCGCTCCTCGATCTCGGTGAAGGCGTCGAACTCGTCCACCGTCAGCTCGAGCACCTGCGGAAACAGAAGCTGCTGCCCCGTCGCCTCGCCATCGCGCAGCTTCTCGATCGCGGCTTCGTAGAGGATCCTCTCGTGCGCCGCGTGCTGGTCCACGATGACGAGGCCGCCACGCGTCTGCGCGAGGATGTAACGCCGGTGAAGTTGCCAGAGGGCGATCAGCCCTCCGGCCGCCGGATCCTCCGCCGCCGCGACCGGCGCCGCGCCGAAGAGCGCCGACAGCGCCTGAT
>JAGVPR010000295.1 GCA_020052115.1 Candidatus Eiseniibacteriota bacterium | reverse complement strand
GGCCGCCCGGCGCGAGGCGCGCCCCTGCGCACTCCGGGCAGCGCCGGAATCCGCGGTAGCGGCTCATGAAGACCCGCACGTGCAGCTTGTACTTTTTCGTCTCGAGATGGTCGAAGAAGCCGCGGATGCCCGGGAAGTCGTCATCCCCCTCCATGATCGCCCGGCGCGCCTTCTCGCTGAGATCCTCCCAGGGCCGGTCGAGCGCGATCTTTTTCGTCTTCGCAAAGCGCTTCATCTCGCGCTGCCAGGGCCGGTAGGCGGGTTTCGTCCATGGCTCGACGGCGCCGCCTGCCAGGGCGCGCCTGTGGTCCGGGATGACGCGGTCGAGGTCAATCTCGATGACATCGCCGAAGCCGCGGCATTTCGGGCAGGCCCCGAGCGGCGAATTGAAGGAGAAGTGGAGCGGGCTCGGGTCGTCGTATTCGAGATTGCAGTACGCGCAGTGCAGGTGCGCGCTCGCCCGGGTCTCCGTCCCGTCGTCGAAGCGCACGATGGCGCGCCCGGCGCCTTCGGCGTAGGCCGCCGCGATCGCCTCGGCCAAGCGGGTTCGGTCCTTCTCCGTGATCGCGAGGCGGTCCACGACCACGGAGACCCCGGTCGCGAGGCGCGGCGCGTCCTCCAGGGAGAGCACCTCGTCGCCTACGAGCACCCGCCGGAAGCCGAGCTTTGCGAGCGCATCCAGAGCATCCGGGTCCAGGGCGCCCGCGAGCGGGAAGGCAACGAGCGCCCGCGCTCCGGCCTTCTCGGCTAGCAGATCGCCCACGACGCGCTCCGGGGCATCGCGGCGTACCGCGCGACCGCAACCGTCGCAGTGGATCTCGCCCGCGCGGGCGAAGAGCATGCGGAGGTAATCATGGATCTCGGTCGCCGTGCCGACGGTTGATCGTGACGTGCGCACAGGGTTCTTCTGTTCGACCGCGATGGCCGGAGGGATTCCGCTCACGCGATCCACGTCGGGCTTCGCCATTCGCTCGAGGAACTGCCGCGCGTAGGAGGAGAGCGACTCGACGTAGCGGCGCTGGCCTTCGGCGTAGAGCGTGTCGAGCGCGAGGCTCGACTTCCCGGACCCGCTCACGCCGGTGATGACGATGAGTCGCCCCAGGGGCAGATCGAGATCAACGTTCTTGAGGTTGTGAACGCGGGCGCCGCGGATCTGGAGTGATCGCGAGGAGGTCATTGCTTTCACGATTATCACGGCGAGAGCCGGCGCGAGTAAAGCGGCGGGCGCGCTCGATGAGTCTTCGGCGCCTGGGTGGAAAGGACGCCGACCGGGTGGAGACGAAGTCACCACCAGTAAGCGATTGGTATTGACTCTCTTATGTGGCAGTCGTCCGTGAAGCAGGCGAGGGATGGGCCTTTCGGGACCACCGCCTCTTCTGGACCCGTGAAGCGCCGCCTGGAGGGGCGATGCGCCAAGGCGTTGTCAGATTGTCGCTTGCAGCATCGTCGCTACGGGTTCTCGCAGGCCGGCGCGCTGGCACGTCGGGTGCTTTAACGGCTTGCGTCGGTTGGCCGTCCTCCGCGGAATCGTGAGGGCGGCCCCGGTGGCGGGCGGACGAGGCGGTCGAGGCGGTTTACCTGAGGCTGAGCTCGTTGCGCCATAGGAACGGTCGTGACATCCCCCTGGCTCGACGTTCCGCCATCGAGACCTACCGAACGATGCCGATGCCGGGTCGCGGCCTGTTCACCAACCCCGGCAGAAGCGACCTGCTTGAGGCGGAAGGCAGCCGAGCAGGTTGTGCTGCGGCCCGGCGTCGGAGGACGGCCAACCGACTCGTCGAGACGCGTTTGCAGGGCAGTTCTCGGGCTGCTATCTTCCAGGCGACCCGAC
This sequence comes from Candidatus Eiseniibacteriota bacterium, assembly GCA_020052115.1. GTDB lineage: Bacteria > Eisenbacteria > RBG-16-71-46 > JAGVPR01 > JAGVPR01 > JAGVPR01. Next base: position 1,081 of record JAGVPR010000295.1, on the reverse strand, counting down.
CGGTGGGTGAGGTGGGCACGAGTTGCGCGCATCGCTCCCGGCAGGGCAACGGGGTGTGCGGCTGAGGCTCCTGTCCGATGGAGAGGCCTTTGCTCGAAGGCCTCTCTGTTGTTTAACCCCCGGAGCCGTGAGGGCGCGGGGGTTCAACCCCCGGAGCCGGAACGCGCGGGAGCTTGATCTCCGGAGCTGTGAGAGCGCGGCGGCGCGCTCCCCACGAGCCTCTCCAGGTACCCCGCCAGCCGCTTCACCTGCTCCCGCCGGTCGAACTGACCAACGGTCTCTTCGCGGAACGCCCAGTCGGTGAGGCGGCCTTGGCGCCAGAGGTCGTAGAGGGATTGCAGCTGGCGGCGTACGGCGCCCGCCTCCGGCGGCACGACGAATCCGGCGTTCGCTTCGCGGATGAGCGCCGATGCTTCGCCCTCGACGCAGACGGCGAGGATCGGCCGGCGCGAACCGAAATACTCGAAGAGCTTCCCGGTCATGACGCCGGCCCGCACCATCGCTTCGTCGAGCAGCAATAGGAGCAGGTCGCTCTCGGCCTGGAATCGCAGCGTCTGGTCGTGATCCACGAAGCCCGTGCATTCGACGAACGGCCGATAGCGCTCCGAGGCGAGTTGGCCCCCGGTTTCCGCCGAGATGCGGCCGACGAAGCGCACGAGGACTCTCCCCCGCATCTCCGGCGCCTCGCTCTGCATGGACTCGATCGCCTCCAGCAGGGGCCACGGCGGCGTGTTGGGGAAGAGCGTGCCGGTGTAGGTGATGATCAACTTTTCGCCCGGCCGCCGCGCCGGAGGGGCCTTCGCATCGTAGCCGTTGTAGAGCACCTCGAAGCGGCCGCCGGGCGCGCGCGAACGCAGATCGTCCCGCACGCCGCGCGAGGCGGCGACCACGAGGCTCGCACCCTCCGTCACGCTCCGTTCCATCCGCCGGTCTACGCGAGAGGCGGGGAAGGGGCGCATCGGCGTCGAATGCCAGCCGATCCACGAGTCGCGGAAATCGGCCGCCCAGGGCAGCCCCGTGCGCCGGTGCAGGTCGAGGCCGACGAGGTGCGCCGTGTACGGCGGCGCGGTGGAGATCAGCG
>JAGVPR010000113.1 GCA_020052115.1 Candidatus Eiseniibacteriota bacterium | reverse complement strand
GTGCTGGGTCTCGCGGCCAGCGCCGCTCTCGCCCTCGTCTCCGGAGCGGGGCTCGAGCGGGCTCTCTCGTCCTATCTCACGAGTTTCGCCTTCTTCCTGAGCCTCTCGGTCGGCGCCCTGTTCTTCGTCTTGCTGCATCACCTTGTTCGTGCCGGATGGAGCGTCGTCGTGCGCCGCATCGCTGAGGTGATGGCGGCGAACATGCTCGTCCTCGCGGCGCTCGCGCTGCCCGTCGTCTTCGGGCTCTCGCGCCTCTACCCGTGGGCGGCGCCGGGCGCGGCGGCGCATGATCCGCTGATCGCGGCGAAGCAGCCGTACCTGAACGCGCCGTTCTTCCTGGCGCGAATGGCGATCTACTTCTTCGTGTGGACCGTCACGGCGCTCTGGTATCACCGCCTCTCGTCACGGCAGGACCTCACGGGCGACTTCGCGCTGACGCGCCGGATGGAAAGTCGGAGCGCGCCGGCCATGGTCCTCTTCGCCATCACCGTTTGCGTGGCCGCCTTCGATCTCTTGATGTCGCTCGATCCGCACTGGTACAGCACGATGTTCGGCGTGTACTTCTTCGCGGGAAGCGCCGTGGGGTTCTTCGCCGCGCTGGCCGTGGTCTCGGCGCTCCTCTTGCGCGCCGGCTACCTGCAGCGCGCGGTATCGGCCGAGCACTTCCACGACATGGGCAAGCTCGTGTTCGCCTTCACCGTGTTCTGGGCGTACATCGCGTTCTCGCAATACATGCTCATCTGGTACGCGAACCTGCCCGAGGAGACCGGCTGGCTGCTCCGTCGCCAGACGAACGGGTGGCAGTATCCGGGGCTGGGGCTTCTCTTCGGGCATTTTCTGGTTCCGTTCGCGCTGCTCCTGCCGCGATTCGTGAAGCGGAGCCCGAGGCTCCTCATTCTGCCGGCGGCCTGGGTGCTCGTGATGCACTGGCTCGATCTCTACTGGGTCGTCATGCCGGAAGCGGGAGCGGGCCAGGGGACTCCGGCGCCGCGCCTGGCGGACCTGACCTGCTTCGTGGGGATTGGCGGGATCTACATTGCGGCGGCCGCTCACCGGCTGCGCCGGGGCTCGCTGGTGCCGGAACAAGATCCTCGGCTCGAGGAGTCGCTGGCGTTCGAGAGCGCGTAGAGGGACGATCATGGATAGGGAGCCGAAAGCATCTTCGGTGCAGCAGGATGATCCCAGCACGATTCCGATCGTGGTGATCGGGCTCGTCGGCGCCCTGCTCGTTCTCCTCATGGTCATCGTGCTCGAGACGCTGTATTACGCGGCTCAGCGGCAGGAGGAATACCGGAAGATGGTGGCTCCGCCGGCCGAGGAACTGTCCCACCTTCGGGCCGACCAGCAGGAGCGGCTGAACAGCTATCGCTGGGTGGATCAGGCGAAGGGGGTCGTGGCGATCCCGATCGAGCGCGCGATGGAGCTCGAGACGCGAAGCCTGAACGCCGCGGCGGGAGGGCGCGAGCGATGAGGACCTGCTTGAAGCGGCTCACGGCGTTGGCGTTCGTGGTGTCCCTGGCGCTCGCGGCGCCGGGCGCCGCCCGCGCGCAGCGCACCGAGCCGCTCCCGGAGCAGCTCGAAGGCGTGGGCATCACGGAGCATCGTGACGCGAAGATCCCTCTCGATCTCGCGTTCAGCGACGAGGACGGCCGCGCCGTCCGGCTCCGGGATTATTTCCATGAAGACCGGCCCGTGGTGCTGACGCTCGTCTACTACAGCTGCCCGATGCTCTGCACGCTCGTCTTGAACGGCCTCACGGATGCGATGAGGGATCTATCCTGGGAACCGGGCGCGGAGTACGAGGTCGTCACGGTGAGCTTCGATCCGCGCGAGACGTCCACGCTGGCTCGCCTGAAGAAGCAGAACTACCTCTCCATGTACGGCCGCGCCGGCGCGGGCGCCGGATGGCACTTTCTCACCGGGCGCGAGGAGGAGATCCACGCCCTCACGGAGGCCGTGGGCTTCGGCTACCGCTGGGACGAGGAGCAGCAGCAATTCGCCCACCAGGCCGCGATCTTCGTGCTGACGCCCGACGGGCGGATCTCGCGATACCTGTACGGCGTGCTCTTCGAGCCGCTCACGCTCAAGTTGACGTTGCTCGAGGCCTCCAAGGGGAAGATCGGCTCGCCCCTCGACCAGATCGTCCTCTACTGCTACCACTACGATCCCAAGTCCGGATCGTACGCGCCCGCCGCGATGCGTTTCATGCGCCTCGGCGGCGTGCTGACCATGGTTCTCGTCGGCGCCTGGCTCTCCTCGGTTTGGCTGAGGAGCGCCCGCCGCCGGCCCCCCGTGGCGCCTCCGGCGCCCGGGCACTGAGAGAGGGACCCGCCGCGTGTTCGAGCGTCTGATCGCCGGTGCCGGGGGTGCGTCCGACGGCAACGTCTGGATGCCGCCGCAGTCGTCCACCGCCGCTCCCGCGGTGGACCGGCTCTTCTACTTCATCTTCTGGATCTCGGCTTTCTTCTTCGCGCTCATCGTGATCCTGGCGATCGTCTTCGTGATTCGCTACAGGAAGCGCGCGGGCCGCGTCGCGCCCGTCGAGGTCCCGACGCACAACACGCCGCTGGAGATCGCCTGGACCGTGATCCCGCTCCTCATCGTGTTCGTCATCTTCTACCTGGGGTTCAAGATCTTCCTGGATGTCGTCACGCCCCCGAAGAACGCGTACGAGGTCCAGGTGACGGCCCAGCGATGGAAGTGGATGTTCACCTACCCGAACGGGCACGTTGACGAAAACCTGCACGTTCCGCTCGACACTCCGGTGCTGCTTGTGATGACCTCCGAAGACGTCATCCACAGCTTCTTCGTGCCCGACTTCCGGCTGAAGCGCGACATCGTCCCCGGCCGCTACAACAAGACCTGGTTCCGGGCGACGCAGGAGGGTGCGCACGATCTCATGTGCGCCGAGTACTGCGGCACGAGCCACTCGACGATGCTCGCGCAGGTCGTCGTGCATCCGCCCGGCGGGTTCGAGAAGTGGCTCGCGGAGGCGTCGAACTTCCTCGCGAAGCTGCCGCCGGCGGAGGCGGGCGCCCAGGTGTTCCGGACGCGCGGGTGCGCACAGTGCCACTCGCTCGACGGGAAGGCCAACGTCGGGCCGACGATGCAGGCGGTGTTCGGCTCCAGCGTGTCGACGCGAGACGGAAAGAGATTGGTCGCCGACGAGAACTACATCCGCGAGTCCATCATTGACCCGCAGGCGCGCATCGTGGCGGGTTTCGATCCGGTCATGCCGACCTACAAGGGCCGCCTCAAGGATGAGGAGATCACGGTTCTGATCGCGTACATCAAGACCCTCTCGAATTGACGGAGGACGAAACCGACATGTCCGACGCCGCAGTCGGGTCCGGGGGCGCTGTTCTGGGCACGCCGCCGGCCGGCGGGAACTACCTGAGTCACGGCCACGGGCTCGCGTCCTGGCTCTTCACCCTGGACCACAAGAGGATCGGGGTCCTCTACCTCATCTCGATCCTGATCTCGTTCTTCCTGGGCGGCGTCTTCGCGATGCTCATCCGCACGGAGCTGCTCACTCCGGGGCGGACGCTCATGGGGCCCGACACGTACAACCGCATGTTCACGCTCCACGGCGCGATCATGATCTTCCTGTTCATCATCCCCGGCGTACCGGGGGCGCTCGGGAACTTCATCCTGCCGATCATGCTCGGCGCGAAGGATGTCGCCTTCCCGAAGCTGAACCTGGCGAGCTGGTGGCTGTACGTGATCGGATCGCTCTTCGCCATCCTCTCGATGGTCCTCGGCGGGGCCGACACCGGCTGGACGTTCTACACGCCGTACAGCGTGGACTCGACCTCGAGCGTGACCGCGCTGACGTTCGGAGCGTTCATCCTGGGATTCAGCTCGATCTTCACCGGGTTGAACTTCATCGTCACGATCCACAAGCTGCGGCCGAAGGGGATGACCTGGTTCAAGATGCCGCTCTTCCTCTGGAGCCTCTACGCTACGGCCATCATCCAGATCCTCGCCACGCCGGTCCTCGGGATCACGCTGCTGCTCCTGATCGTGGAGCGGGCCTTCGGCGTCGGGATCTTCGACCCTGCGCTGGGAGGCGATCCGGTGCTGTTCCAGCACTTCTTCTGGTTCTACTCACATCCGGCCGTCTACATCATGATCCTGCCGGCGATGGGGATCATGAGCGAGCTGATCTCGACGTTCAGCCACCGGACGATCTTCGGCTACCGGTTCATCGCGTACAGCTCGATCGCGATCGCTGTGATCAGCTTCCTGGTCTGGGGCCACCACATGTTCGTGAGCGGCCAGTCAAACCTGGCGAACATGGTCTTCAGCTTCCTGACGTTCCTGGTCGCCATCCCCTCGGCGATCAAGGTGTTCAACTGGCTCGCCACGATGTACAAGGGCTCGATCACGCTCGAAACGCCGATGATCTACGCCCTCATGTTCCTCGCGCTGTTCGGGATCGGCGGCCTCACGGGGCTCTTCCTCGGCGCGCTCGCGACCGATGTGCACCTCTCGGACACCTACTTCATCGTGGCGCACTTCCACTACACGATGATGGGCGGCGTGGTGATCGCGTTCCTCGGCGGGCTCCACTACTGGTGGCCGAAGATGTTCGGGCGGATGTACAGCGAGCGCTGGGGGCAGATCGCCGCCTGGCTCCTGTTCGTCGGGTTCAACCTGACGTTCATCTCCCAGTTCCTGATGGGGAGCAAGGGGATGCCGCGACGGTACTACACGTACTTGGAACGCTTCCAGCCGTACCACGAAGCCTCGACCATCGGCGGCTACATCATGGCGGTGGCGTTCATCATCATGGCCGTCTACCTCGTTGATTCGCTCCGGCGCGGCCGGCCGGCCCCGGCGAATCCGTGGGGCAGCGCAACGCTCGAGTGGGTCTGCGCCTCTCCGCCGCCGCACGACAACTTCGCGACCACGCCACAATTCACTGATCCGTACGACATGCGCGGCCTCGAACTCGACCCGAAGACCGGTGGGTACGTGCGCCGTGCCGAAGCTTAGGAGCAGGAGGAGCCGGTGACGACCGCCCCGCACGAGGCGCGCGATCCGCATCTCGCGCACCACTTCGAGACGCCGCTTCAGCAGTACGAGTCGGGGAAGCTCGGGATGTGGCTCTTCCTCTCCACGGAGATCCTGCTCTTCGGCGGTCTGTTCTGCGCTTACGCCGTCTACCGGGCGAACCACCCGGAGATCTTCGTGTACGCCCACCGCTTCCTCGACAAGAACCTCGGCGGGCTGAATACGCTCATCCTCATCTGCAGCAGCTTCACGATGGCGTGGGCGGTGCGCGCGGCCCAGCTCGGGCAGCGGAAGCGGCTCGTGGCGCTCCTCACAGCGACGCTGATCTTCGCGGCCGGGTTCCTCGGCGTGAAGGCCGTCGAGTACAATCAGAAGTGGAAGCACGGCCTGCTCTGGGGCAAGCACTATCGGCCGGACGTGCACGAGACCTCCGCACCGCCCACTCACGAGCCGGCCACGGGGCACGCGGCCTCGGCACCTCCCGCGAGCGAAACGCCGGCGGC
>JAGVPR010000408.1 GCA_020052115.1 Candidatus Eiseniibacteriota bacterium | reverse complement strand
GGTCGCCTCGGCCGCTGCGAGGAGAGCTGCGGCTACCTGCTGCAGGATGACGATCCTCTCACGCTCGAGCTCCACGATCTGCCGTTCGCCGTCCAGCTGCGTGATGAGGCCGGCGCGCACATCGGCGTCGATCTTCTGGCGCGCGAGCCCGAGGTCCGCCATCGCGGCTTGCGCCTGGCTCTGCACCTCGTCGAAATCGGCACCAGAGGTGAGGGCCGCCCGAAATTCCTCGATCCTGGCGAGGCGCTCCGCATCGGAGACGCCCTCTTGCTTCAGCCGAAGATCCTCCTGTGCGATCTCCTCCTGAATGGCGAGCATGGCCGCCTCGTGGCGCCGGCCGCGGGCCTCGAGGATCTGACGCTCGATCGCTAGAGCCTTCTGGCCCATGTCGCGCAGCGCTTCCGTCTCCTCGAAGTTGAACGCTGCAATCGCGCCCTCCTGCTCGAGGCGGATCTTGTTCACCTGGACATCGATCTTCTTCGCTTCCGCCCCAGCCTTGATCTGGTCCGTCTCGGCCGAGAGCAGCGCCTTCTTGGCGAGGAGCGCAGCAACCTCGGCGTCGGCCTCTGCCGTGATGATCTGGCGACGTGCATCGAAGTACTGCTGCAGACTGGAGAGACCCTCCTCGTAGCTGCGCTTCTCGGCGTCGCCGCGGGCCTTCAGCTGCGCCTTGAGAAAGGTCAGCTCCGCGTCCCGGATGTTCTTCGCCGCCTCGGCCTGCTTGCGCGCGAGCTCGATCGAGTCGGGTCCATCGCCGCCCGTGGCTACCTTCCTCACCTTCGCCGGCGGCGGGGCCTGAAACGCCAACTCGAAACGCTTCTTGCTCCGATCGAGCGCCTTGTTCATCTCGTCACCGCTGGTCACGACCGCGAGCTTCAGGACGTCGAACGCTCCCTTGAAGTCACCCTTCGCAACCCTCACAACGGCCCGCACCAACGCGTCCAGGCGCACCAGAGCCGTGCCGAGGACCGCTCCCATGATGTCAAAGGCTGAAGTCACGACCGCCACGACGAACTTCAGAACCTTGCCGACCGAATCGCCGAAGGTCTTCCAGGAATCTGTCGTCTGCGAAAGACCACCGCTCATGATCTGCAGTGCCTGCGAGATGCTAGGAGCAACACCGGTCGCGAACTGAATCCCGAGTCCTTGCGCCTGCATTTGCAGGAGTTTGAAGTCGCCGTTCATCTGCTGCGCGGCTGCGACCATGTCCTCGGAGAGAAGCACGCCCAGCTCGCGCGCCCGCTCGATCAACGGACTGAGGCCCTCTTCGGCCAGATCGTTCATCAGCGGGATGAGCTGCGCCCCGGAGCGACCGAAGATCTCAACCGCGGTCTTGGTCTTCCGGGCGCCGTCGCCGAGCTGCGCCATACGCTGCGAGACGAGATCGAAGGACTGGACGGCGTCCTTGCCCTTGAAGTCGCGCGCCGCAAGGCCCAGCTGGCGGAATGCGGTCTGAGCTTCGGGGGAACCGTCAGCGAGCTCCGAGATGCGGCGGTTCAATAAGACGAGGCCCTGCGTGAGCTGCTCCGTCCCGACGTCGGCTGTCGCAGCTGCCAGGTTTAGCGCGGAGAGGTTCTCAACGCTCGCGCCGACCTTCCGTCCCAGCTTGCCGACCTGGTCGGCCGCCTCAGCGCTCCTCTTGATGAACCCGATGAAGGAGCCCACGCCGACGGCTATGCCGAGGCCACCGAGGAGATTTGCTGTGCTGCCCAGGACGGAGTTGAAACCGAGAAACGAGCGGCGTCCGGCCTGCCCGGTCTTCTGTCCCTCCGCCTGCACCTTCTTCAGGGCGGCTACGACTTCTGCGGTGCCCTCTGCGGAGAGGCGTACGCGGACGTCAGGCGTCGTCATGGATCACACGCTTGAGGATGTTCGGGAGAGGAGGGGACCGGCGATCGCTCTCCTTGAGGTTGGGCTCCCTGATCGCCCAGAGGATCAGGCTGTGGCGGTAGTCCTCGAGCGCGTACTCGCGCATGCGGCTCCTGCAGGCGTCGAGCGCCTCCCGGAGTGGCCACCTGAGGACGCGCTGCGCCTTTTCGTAGTCGTGATCGGCGAGCTCCCTTACGAGGCCGCCCCAGCGGCCGTAGCGATCGGGGACTCGCTCGGATCGGGCACGGGCTGCCTCTTCGAAAAGCTCGGGGAAGTCCAGATAGAGGCCAACCCACATCGAAAAAAATCCATGAGCAGCGAGAGGATCAGAGCGCGCACACGCGCCTTGTCCTCTTCTCCCCGGAGCTGTCCGATGAAGGCCGCGGTCTTCTGTGCCTCCTCGGGAGTCCAGCCCTCGACCCCGACATCCTCGGGGACCATCAGACACCCGATCAGCTCGAGCGCCTTCCCGCTCTGGATGGTCTCGTCGAGGATGCGCGCGGCGAAGTCCTCCGGGCTCTCGTGCTCACCTTTCTCGAACCTGAGGCCGGCGCGGCCCGCGATGCCGTGGAAGTAGAGGTCGTGCTCGACCGTGCTCTCGATGACCGAGACGAATGCCCGGCCGCCGAGGATGTGCTTGTCGGCCATCAGGCGACCTTGATCAGCCTGAAGTGCGGCTCGTTCGGGTGGACCGTAGCGTCGGATTCGATGTCGCCTGTCAGCGTCCAGCTTCCATACTCGTCAGCGATGAACCCGATGGCACCGTCGGAACGCACGGATGCGCGCCAGATCTCGCACTCGTACTTCGGACCTCGGGCGGGATCCCCCTTGAAGCGGAGGTAGCCCTTGACGGATGTCTGGTTCATGCCTCGGATGGTCGGGAGCGCGATCGTGCCGTACGTGTAGTCAACGAGGATGTCGGCATCGTCAGCGATTGCGCCGCCCTCGACGATGTAGATGCGGCCGCTGACCGCGTCCACCGTGTAGTCATCGTCGACGTCGTAGGTGGTCCCGGCCGGACTGCTGGTCACGGTGACGAGGCTCACGTCCCGATACAGGAGCGGGAAGTACCGGCCCTGAATCACCCCGGTGATCTCTTCGTCCGTGACTGCGGCACCAGTCTGCGAAAGCGTCGAGGTGTCCCCGAAGAGAGCCATCGCGAGGTTTTCCTTCGAGAACTCGCTCCCGGCGATCCGAAGCGCGAGCGTGGTGCGAGTCACGTCTGATGCGATCAGCGGTGCAGCCTTCTCTGCGCTCGAGTACAGCTTGATATCCTCGGATGCCGGAGTGATCTCGAAGGTTGGACAGTTCCCGAGAAAGATCTCGCCCGTCCGCACACCGTTCGCGTCGAAGCGGTCGAAGTAGATCTTGCCCCGACCGAGCAAGACGTTGTTTCCATTTACGTTCTCGGGCATGATCTCCTCCCGGCGTTTCTACGCCAGCGTTTCCGCGTCGTCTGAGCGTGATTGGTATTCGAATCGAAACGTCATCGTCGCCCGGCAGAAGGATGTCTCCCCCTGCTCGTATTCGAACTTCGTACCGGCCTCGTCGGCTGGATCGTTCGCAAGTCCGCTGAACCTTCCGCCCGCCGCGATCGCTTTCGTCGCCCAGGCCAGGATCGGATCCGCCGCCTTGTCGGGCTCCTCACCAGCGCCGGCCTTCGTTACGACCTCGACGTTCAAGAGAAGCGACCGCCTGACGACAGGGCCGCGAGCCGCGGATCCTGTGCGGCGATCGCGCTCCGGCTCGACCGCCTCTGCAACCTGGTAGACGCTGAACACCGGCAGCTGATCCGTGCTCGGTGAGTCAAGCCGCGTGCGCACCGGCGCCGGCACTTCGATGGGTCGTCCGGTGGTGAGCGCCGTGAAGGCTGCCGCGACGATCTGCTCCCGGATGCTGCTCACGGCT
>JAGVPR010000351.1 GCA_020052115.1 Candidatus Eiseniibacteriota bacterium | reverse complement strand
GGCGTCGCGCTCGCCCGACTCGATGAGGCGCGTCGCCTCGGAGAGCGACCGGAAGATCGCCGGCGCCCATGCGCGTTCTTCGCGCGTCAAGTAGGCGTTCCGGCTCGACATCGCGAGGCCGTCCGGCTCGCGAACCGTCGGATGCAGGCGAAGGCTCACCGGGAGATCGAGGTCCCCGATCATCCGGCGGATGATGATCGCCTGCTGCGCGTCCTTCTGCCCCATGTGCAGATCGTCGGGCCGCACGAGGTTCAGCAGCTTGAGGACGATGGTGGTCACGCCGTCGAAGTGCCCGCGGCGCGCCGCTCCGCAGAGCCGGTCGCTCAGATCGCGCACCGAGACCAGCGTGCGAAACGTCGCCGGGTAGAGATCCGGCGCCTCCGGCGCGAAGAGGAGCGATGCGCCCGAGGCCGCGGCCAACCCGGCGTCCTTCTCGAGATCGCGCGGGTAGCGCTCGAAGTCCTCCCCCGGACCGAACTGGAGCGGGTTCACGAAGACGCTCACGACTGTGAATCCGGATTCCTCGACGCTGGCGCGAATGAGGCTCAGGTGTCCCTCGTGGAACGCCCCCATGGTGGGCACGAAGCCGACGCGGCGGCCGAGGGAGCGCTCGTGGTGAACCACCTCGCGCAGCCGTTCACGCGACGCGGTGATCTCCACGGAGCGGCTCACGGCCGGAAGCCCCGAGCGGTCATTCGTAGCTCTCGTCGAGGGATGGGAACCGCCCCTCGCGAACGTCGCTCGCGAAGGCGCGGGTTGCGGACTCGATCTGGCCCGCGAGATCGGCGTAGCGGCGCACGAACTTCGGGCGCAGCCCCTCGTGGAGGCCGAGGAAGTCGTGAAAGACGAGCACCTGGCCGTCGCAGCGGGGCCCGGCGCCGATGCCGATCGTCGGAATGGAGACCGCCTCGCTGAGCCGCTGGGCCACACCCCAAGGGATCCCTTCGAGCACCATCGCGAAACAGCCGAGAGACTCGAGGAGCTTCGCATCGGCGAGCAGCACATCCTCGGCGTTCGCGCCGCGACCCTGAACCCGATAGCCACCCATCCGAAGCACGGACTGCGGCGTGAGGCCCAGGTGGCCCATGACCGGGATCTGCGCCTTGAGGATCGCCTCGATCTCGCCCCGCACCCGCTCTCCCCCCTCGAGCTTCACCGCGTCCACACCCGCTTCCTGCACCAGCCGCCCCGCCGCCCGCACGGCATCGGCGGGCGTGGTGTGGAAGGTGAGAAACGGCATGTCCGCAACGACGAGAGCGCCGGGCTTCGCGCGAACGACGGCCGCGGAATGCCGCAACATGTCGTCGAGCGTCACCGGGAGCGTCGTCTCGTGTCCGAGCACGACCATCCCGAGGCTGTCGCCGACGAGCAGGATGTCCACGCCCGCGCGGTCGAGGATCCGCGCCGAGGGCGTGTCGTACGCCGTGAGCACGACGATCTTCTCGCCGCGCCCCTTCATCCTCGTCACATCGGCCGCCGTGCGGCGGGGCCGCGCAGGATCCGACGCCATGACGCTCACTCCTTCCCGGACCGCGAGGCCGGCGCGTAGTAGACCGTTCCGCCGGGGTGCTCATCTATCCGCGCGAGGAGATCGTCAATCTCCCCGGTCCCGGCCGTGAAGTCCACGTCGTTCGTGGTCACCACGAGCAGCGGCGCGTCAGCGAAGTGGAAAAAGAAGTAGTTGTACGCCTCGCTCAGCGCCTCGAGATAGCCGGGGTCCATCGCCTTCTCGAAAGGCCGACCCCTTCGACCGATCCGCTCGAGCAGAACGTCGAGGCGCGCCTGCAGGTAGACGATGAGATCCGGGCGGGGGATCTCGCGCTCGAGGATCGTCGCCACCCGCTCGTAGAGCACGAGCTCCTTGTCGTCCAGGTTGATGTTCGCGAAGATGCGGTCCTTCTGGAAGATGTAGTCGCTCACCATCCGCGGCGTGAAGACGTCCTGCTGAAGGAAGTCCTTTTGCTGCTGGTACCGGGACAGGAGAAAGAACATCTGCGTCTGGAACGCGTAGCGGCGGCGGTCGCGGTAGAAACCGGGGAGGAACGGGTTCTCCTCCACCTGCTCGAGCAAGAGCTTCGCCCCGAGCCGCTCGGCGAGCCGCTTCGCGAGGCTCGTCTTCCCGACCCCGATGACGCCCTCGACGGCGATGTAGTTCTTCACGCTCATCGCGTCAGAACCAGAACTTTCCCTTGTAGCGCACCGATCCCCGCTTCCGGGGCGTCTTCATGAGATCCTTCACCATCTGCCCCGAGCCCGGGAGGCGCAGCTCGGGATCCAGCTCGTAGAGCGGGATGATGACGAACGCCCGGTTCTCCAGCTCCGGATGAGGGATGACGAGATCCTCCTGCTCGATGACCATCTCGCCGTAGAGCAGGATGTCGAGATCAATCGTCCGCGGCCCCCAGCGGCGGGCGCGGACTCGGCCGAGCCGCTTCTCGATGAGCTGCAGGTTCCACAGAAGCTCGCGCGGCTTGAGCTCGGTGTCGAGCACCGCGACCGCGTTGAGAAACGACGGTTGATCCTGGTCGCCGACCGGCTCCGTGTCGTAGAGCGAGGAAACGCGCACGAGCTGCGTGCGCGGCATCCGCGCCATCTCCTCGACGGCCTGGCGGATGAACCGCTCCCGCTCGCCGAGGTTCGAGCCCAGGCCGACGAAAGCCCGTGTCATCGGCGGCTCCGGGGCTTGGCGGCGCGCGGG
>JAGVPR010000377.1 GCA_020052115.1 Candidatus Eiseniibacteriota bacterium | reverse complement strand
GTCGCTGCATCATCCTTGCGCCCTGCGAGATTCGCGGCAACAGCGATGATAGTACTTCCGGGTGCGGACGGGAGGTTCCCGCAGGCGAACGTGTCCATGTGATCCTGTGTCGTCGATGCGTTGTAGGTGACGTCGTCGTCGATCGCGCCGGCATCGTCCACGTTCTCGTAGTTGCTGCCGGCAGAAGGAGTGAAATCGGCATGCGCGCCCACTCCGGTTGGCATGATCGTGTCCACCAGGCAATCGCCGTGAAACACCGACAAGCCAGCCCCAGAATCGATGTAGATATCTCGGACCTGAAGCGTGCCGTAACTATCGGCCTCAATGCGTACCCGATCGCCCCCGAGCGCGGTTCCCGCCTTTGTATCCTGGCCCGTCAGCGTAAGCCCCGCGACGGCCGAGGCGTTCAGCCGCACTTCGGACTCGCCGATCGTATCGCTGATGTAGCCGAAAAACTCGAGGTAGAACCACTGTGCCACCGGGATCACACCCGCAGCGCTCTGCCCGAGAGATACGCCGGTGGTCGGATCGCCGCGCTTCACGGTGAGCCGCTGACTGCTATCCCACGTGACGCACATCTGCGCTTCTGTGCCCATGTAGAAAGTGATTCCACCTCCGGCGTTGGCCGAGCTCACGCGCATGGCCACTCCGATGCGAATCTCTCGCGTATTTGCTATGATGACCGCCTTCGTTTCCGCGTATCCTCCGGTCAGGATCATGCTCTTGGTGCCCACCCTGCGAGGATTCGAGGTTCCAATCGTCACAGAAGTCCCACCGCTCGCACCCCATTTCTTCAGGAGGTCGGCGGTCGCGTAGTGATCCATGCCGTCCACAAAATTGATGCTCATTCATCCCTCCTCCGGCATCCTTGTTCAGACGCCGCCAGAGCTCCGCGACATCGAACATGACGAGCTAACCGACAGTAGTGCCCACCGCGCGCCGGTTCTTCGAGATCACACGGAGCATGAGCTTCTCCCCAGCCGGCGTACTGAGCGCATCGAGCACAAGCCCAGGCTGGAGGCCGACCGTCAGATGGCCTTCCCAAGGTTTGGCAGCTGCGCCGCCGCCGCCCACCGTACCGCCCTCTGCGAAGCGCGGCATGCCGGAAGCGATAGGTCGGATCGCTGACATGCCGAATCGGTTGAAAGCCTCGAGGAACTCGACAGCGCCAGGCTGGCTCGCGGATGCCTCACGCACAACGAACTCGCCGCGCGAGAAGCGGGCCGGGCCTCCGCCATCCACAAGTGCAACGAGGCTGTCGCTCGTTCCAGTGCCGGGGCCGCGGAGGTAACCGCCATCAGAGAACCGCTGGATGGGCACACGGCTCAGGAGGCCGCCGCTGGCCCAGCTGCCGGCCCCGACGCTTGTTCCTTGATGGGGAGTTCCACCTCCTCCGATGCTCCCTCCACCCCCGAAGAGATTGCCGATTCCCTTCACGATCTGAGCGGCGAGAAGCTCACTCACGATCCGACGGATGCTCTGGACGATGCTCGAGGTGAGTCCTCTGATGGCATCGCCAAAGTTCTTCGCCTCGGTGACGCCCTCGGAAAAGAAGTCTGCGAGATCGTCCGTGGCCGCAGACTTGATGGACTGGCCCAGGTTTTGGAGTTTCCGCTCGAGATCATCGACGCGGACGCCGGCGCCGATGAGCGAGTTCGAGAACTCTTCGGCCTTCCGGATGAGATCCTCGTCACCGGTCGCCTTGGCCGCTGCAAGGAGTTTCCTCGCAAGGTCTTCGAGTGCTGCGATCCTGCCCTGCTCAATCGCGAGGAGCTGCCGTTCGCCCTCGAGCTCGCTCGTGAGCCCCGCTTCGACCTCTGCCTGGACACGCGCTCGGGCGATCTCCATCTCGGCCATGCCGGCTTCGGCCAGGCGGAGGGCCTCGTCAAAACGCTCCTTCGCCGTGAGCTGCGCACGGATGGCATCGAGGAAAGCTGCGTTCTCCTCTGTGAGCGGCCCGAACGGTGCGCGGAGCTTCTCGCGCGCGGCGTTGATCTCGGCCTCGATGTCGAGCATCGCTACCTCATGCTGCTTCCCCTGCAACTCGAGGAGTTGCCTCTCGAGGTCGAGCCGATCCTCACCGAGATCCCGAACAGCCTTCTTCTCTTCGCCGACAAGCTGCAGGCGCTCGGTTGCCGCCGCGATCTGCAGCTGTGCGATCTGCGCATCGATCGCAGCTTCTTCCTTCTTCCGCTTTCCTTTATCCTCTTCACCAACGAGGAGTGCCCTTTTACGCTGGAGAGCCTCGATCTCTGCGCTCGTCGTCTCATCGATGATCTTCGCTCGCTCCGCGTAGTGATCGCGGACGGTCTCCAGTCCGTTTTCGAAGGCCTGCTTCTCCTGCTCGTTTCGAAGCGCGTTCTTGGCCTTGATGAGAGCGATCTCGTTGTCGATGGCTGCCTTCTGGATCTCGAGCATCTGGTCGGCTGCCATCCGCGCTGTGTCGAGAGCGGTTTGATCCGGAGGTGCGGCCATCGGCGGATGCCAGCCGGTCTGACCAAACTCACCGCGGAGCGCCGTAGCTTCCTTGAACCTACGATTCATCCGATCAATGCGGGCCTTCTCGTCAGCTTCCATCTCGGCAGCAATTTCAGCGATTGCGTTGCGCGCAACTTCTCGCTCCTGTTCGGCGCGAGTCGAGTTTCCGACCGCTTCGAGGTTCATCGCTCGGATAGCGCTCACCGTCTGAATCGTGAGTCCTGCTATCCTCTGCCCAAGGCGCTTGATGCCAGAGGCGATGTAATCGAATGCTGTGCCGAAGACAAGAACCAGGCCCGGCAACACCTCACCGACCGCGCGCCCGTATTCCCGCCAGTCCCCCGCAGAGTCCTTCAGATCGCCGCTGATCATCCCCATCGAGCGTCGAAGATCGGGCGCCAGTCCAACGAAAAACTGGGCGCCGAGGATCTGCGCCTGGGTTCGTAGAGCAGCCATCTGGTCCGTCGCTTGGTCCACGGCCTGCGAGAGCTCGTTGTCGATAATCTGGCCCGCCTCGCGAGCCTCCTTCTTCACCGCTGGAAGCCCCTTCGTCCCGAGCTCGTTCATAAGCGGAACGAGTGTTGCTCCAGCGCGGCCGAAGATCTGCATCGCGAGAGCGCTCTTCGTCGCGCTGTCCGGCAGTTTCGCAAACGCGGAGGACAGGATGGCGAGCCGCTCGACAGAATCGTCCGTACTCCGGAGTGCCTTCCGCAGTCCGGGCGAGACTTGCTCAAGCTGTTGAAGCGCCTTCGCCGCGTTCCCGCTGCCGTCTGCTGCCGTAAGCAGGTTCTTTGCAAATGTGGGAAGGATCGTGCTGAGTCTTTGGACATCAACGCCGGCGGCACGCGCGACGAACTGGAGCACCGAGAGATTCTCCGTCGTGGTGCCGACCGCCTGGGCGGTCTCGTTAGCGGCTCCGACCATCTGAGCGCTGCCACTGATGAAACCGATGAAGGCGCGAGCGGAGAGATAGGTTCCGAGACCAACGAGGAGTCCCTTGAGCTTTCCGAGTGCGCCGTTCAGTGAGCCGAAGCTCTTCGCACTCGCACGTGCGGATTTCTCTCCCTCGGCCTGAACCTTCTTCAGCGCAGCGACAACTTCTGCGGTGCCCTCGGCAGAGAGACGGACTCGAACGTCGGGGGTCGTCATTTCACGATGTCCCGGAGGATCGTGGGAGGAGAGGGCGGTTTAGCGCTGGGCGTCCGGATCGCCCATAGGATCAGGCTGTGACGGTGATCCCGAAGCGCCCTCTTGCGCATGCGGCTCCTATAGGCGACAAGCGCCTCTCTGAGGGGCCACCTGAGAACGCGCCGTGCCTTGTCGTGGTCCTGATCGCCAAGCTCCCTTACGAGAGCGCCCCAGCGCCCGTAGACGTCTGGGCATCGATCGGATTCGTCACGGGCTGGCTCTTCGAAGAGCTCTCGGAAGTCCAGATAGAGGCCAACCCGCATCGAAAAAAATTGAGGAACAACGAGAGGATGAGGCCGCGCACGCGCGCCTTGTCCTTCTCCCCCCGGAGCTGCCCGATGAAAGCCGCGGTTGTCTGCGCCTCTTCGGGCGTCCACCCCTCGACGCCGACGTCATCTGGGACCACCAAGCACCCGAGCAGATCGAGCGTCTTCCCGCTCTTGATGGATTCCTCGAGGATGCGGTCGGCAAATTCCTCGGTGCTCTCCCCGTCGCCGATGTCGAGCCGCAGGCCCGCCCGACCGACGAGGCCTTGAAAGTGGAGATCGTGCTCCACGGTACTCTCGGTGACCGGAACGAAGACCCGGCCACCGAGGATGATCTTCTCTGAGGTCATCAGCTCCCCGTGCGATAGATCGTCTCGCCGTAAGGCGCCGACGGATGGTTGGCGCTGTCGTCCTCGACGTAGCCCTCGAGCGTGTACTCGGCGTACTGATCGGAGATGAACCCGATGGCCCCGGAGGAGCGAAGAGTCACCCGCCAGAGCGTGTGCTCCATCTGTGGGCCGCGCGCGTTGTCGGGGACGAAGAGGATCGAGCCTCGCTTCACACCCTCAGCACCGAGCTGCACCTTCGCGTATCCCGGGCTCGCGATGGTTGCGTAGGCGTAGTCGACGAGGATGT
>JAGVPR010000001.1 GCA_020052115.1 Candidatus Eiseniibacteriota bacterium | reverse complement strand
CTCATTTTGTTGGCAAGCTGCATCTCGCATGAGTTGCACGCCGAGGCGGCCGATCCCCTGGTTCCAACGTCAGCGACCAAGCTGGGACTGATCGCTCCTGATCTGCTCGCGAGCACCTCACAGCAAGCGCCGATCGAAGGCCGAGCCATCGTCCAGCACGAACGCTTGGGAGCCGTATCCGGACTGATCCTTGGGTTCGCTGGAATAGTAGGCGGTCCCATGATGATTTGGGCTGGGATCGATCGGGAAGAACGCATTGGCCGCGATGGCCCAGGGGACAACTGGGCGCTGATCGGAGTGGGTGGCGGGATCTCTCTTACCGGCGTCGCTCTCATTGTGAACTCAGCGATCCAGCTGCATCGGACAGACTCTCCGACGAACTAGTCAATCAGCTGCCAAGAGGTGACGCCGCGTAGCTCGTGAGGTGGATGGAGAAGATATCCTCGACCGCCTCGATGGTCCGCATCCCGTCGGTGAGCGTTCCGCTTCCATCCCGCGTCACCCGGCAGATCATCCCTGAGATCCCCAGCTCTGGCCAGTTGAGCTTGAACACGCTCGCGGGCATGAGCGACTGCGCCTTCATGTTCGCTTTCACCGTGAGGCGCGCAAGGGGATACGAGAGGATCTTCAAGGCCCGGAGTCCAGCCGCCCGCGCCGTGGCCTCATCGCGGAAGCCGAGATACTGAATGTCCTCGACGCTCATCTCGCCGGTGGCGCCGATGCTGGCGAGCTCCTTCAGCTCCAGAGTCCCCTCGCGGTAGAAGTCCTCCGGGTCGGTGTAGTAGACCCGGACGACGTTTCGCAGGTCTTCCCATGAGGGCCGGGTCAACTCAAGCGACTCGATGCAGCTCCCATCCAGAACGAGCACCGTGTTCGGATCGTAGTCGGCCCTGGCGAGCGCGATCGTGATGAGCCCTGAGGCCGGGTGTGTGAAGATGACCCCATCGATGTGACGGAGGATGTCCTCGATCATATCGCGCGCTGGTCTCTGGCTCTCGACGAGCACGGACATCCCGAGACTCTCAGCGTAAAGCGTGGCTCCCGCCGCCTGAAACGCTGCAACATCAATCAGACCTGGAGAAATCCCGAGACCGTAACGCGCGTCGGTCAGGATGTCATAGAGAATGCACGCGGGGTTCGCATCGTACCAGTTGATCCTCCACGTGGTGCCGGGAAGGCCAAGATCGTTTGACCACCGCGTGAGCTCGAAAGCGACGGGATAGCAGTTGGGCGCATTCCCGATTCGGTAGCTACGAAACACCGCGTGACACAACCCTGGATAGCGTGGCCTGGCGGTTCCCATCTGCGCCGCGAGGTATGTGTCAGCAGGCTGGTCGTCCTCGCCCCAGTAGAAGTTGATGTAACCGCCCGGCCCTCCCTCTTGGTCCCAGCGACCGAATAGATCGTTGTCCTGCACCAGAAGCTCGGACGGACTTGAGCCCGAGACAGGAAATTCCGTGTGCGGCGTGCCCGGGTCTGGGTTCGGCAGCTTCTCGTCGAACCAAATGTTCTGCAGGACGTCAACTGGGCCCATGCAGATCCCGTAATGCAGCCCGAGGAAGTAGGTGAATCCGAACTCAGGCCGGCCCGCGTAGATCTCGTCCGTTGACAGATCGCCATACCAAAGCACGTTTGGGTCTTTCACAAGGCATGTTCCGTAAACGATCGGAATCGCACGCGCCTCGGTCGCCGTGGGAATGTCGATGTCGCTGATGCCTGAGGCTGACGGCTTCGGGAGCTTCGGCTTAAGGAGCTGCCCGATTATAAAGCTCCCGATCCACATTGCTGCTGTAATCCAGAAGGCCATCAGCCGATCCTCCCTCGGTGTGGATTCCGCGTTGGGATCGTCGAGAACCCGAGATGCCGCGGCAGGTTGTCGAACGTACCGCTGCAGACTTCCTCGCTGCCGGCGCAACCGGGATGCAGGGTTACGATCTCCGGAGGCTGCAGATCGCTGAACGGGCTCATGAGCGTAATAACGCGCGTCACCTGCCGCACAATGTAGCGCCGCTCGCCGTTCGCTCGCTGGACCCAGCCGCCATCGTAGGTTCCAGAGGGAACGGAAATCAGAGCGTCGATGACGAGGTCAAGCCCGATGACGTTGTCGACCGGCGCCGTGACCTTGAACGCGTCCGGATCCACGCCGCACGACGTCGAGTAGACCGCCCAGTTACACGTCCGGCCGAAAGAGAGCCGCGGAAAGTTCCGCTCGAAGTGCCGCGTCACCGGCACGCACGTCAGCGTGACCTCGGAGTCTTTGAATGCGACCTGACGCACTGTGCCGGTGAAAATGGGCCGCGGATCGTACTCGGCTCCGCGGTGCGCGCGATAGATCACGAGTCCGAGAGGCGCCTGCGGCAGGAATCGAACGAAGGGGGCAACGACCGGGTCGAACCGCGCGAGGTGAACATCGAGTCCGCCCGAGCCATCCTCGCCGGAGTAGGCTCGCTCGCCGCGCGAGACGATGGCCGGCTCGTAGGTTCCCGAAGGAAGCGTGATCGGACGGTCGGCCGATGTGTAGCACCACAGAGTGACCCCATCGGAGAAGAGATAGCACTCCACCGGCATGCCCTGCGCAGTGGACTCTTCAAGCTGCTCGTAGCTCATTCAGGCACCTCGTTAGGAAGCTCGCGCAAGCGGATCTCGGCTCGCGCGGTGCGCAGCGAGAGAAACTGCACCTCCATCTCATCTTGCTCGAGGCGGCAGAAGCGTAGGAACGAAATCCGCGTCGAGGCCAGCGGAAGTATTGAGACCGCCGCCGGCGAGATCTGGATCATCTCGGTGAGACCGTCGCCGGGGTTCGAGGTGGCCGTGATTTCGTGATAGGAGACCGGCTGTCCGGTGGCATAGATGGCGATGTGGCGCCGCGCACTGGAGACGGGAAACACCAGTTCACCGTAGCGGACGAGCCGCAACGTGAGAGACGGTGCTCCCTGCGCAGCCGAATCCGCGAGTGACAGATCCGACTGCCACGATGGGAACCAGAATGGCGCAAGCCGTCCGAATCGAGCCTCTCGAAAGGCCAGAAGCTCGGCGATCTCGCTCCGTCCTATGGCGGTCCACGTGAACGGTCGCACGGGTGCTGGCGCCAGCGTCGGCGCCTCCGTCGTCTGCTGGCCCGTGGCCGTATCGAGGATCACGAGCTTGCGATCCATCGAATCTGCAATGGGGCCGATCCGATCAGGATCGATCTCGAGGACGTCGTAACCTTTCCAGATCATCAAATCCTCATGCGTTTCGGTTCAGCGTGGCCGCGTACACAACTGCGCCCGCCGGCGTATCGTCGCTGACTTCGAACACGGTGAGGTACGAGGCATCACCGTCGAAATACTGAGTTGCGATCTGTACCCGGTCCCAATCACCGTCCTTGCCTTGAGCCCACAGACACGGCACGCCGTCATCGGCCAGGACCTGTAGGTCGATATCGCGTCCAGCGTAGCCGCCCGCCAGACCGAAGATGTGCGCGCCGTTCACTGGGCCAGCATGGAATGCAACATGAATGTCTCCCGTCGAGACCTGTGAAACCCCGTTTGTGATTGCCGCGAGGATCGGCACCCGCGCGTCGCGGTTGAGCTTCCGAGGGTCAGAGTCGAACGGCGCCCAGAGCCCGCGGTGCGCCACTACGATCTTCCAGAGATGGCTTGAACCCGAGACCGAATCGAGCCAGAGCCGTTGTGGCGAGCCTGGAATCGTGATCCCTGCGAAGTCGGGGTTCACCTGATTGCGGTAGCCAGGCGGATTGCAGTTAGCGTAGGCCGTGCGCTGGTTCGTTTGGTCGAAGTAATCGCTCAGGTTGTTCACGATGATGATCCGCAGCGACTCGTGATCCCAGGTGTACCACGTGCTCGCGCCAAACAGATCGGGATAATTCGCCTTGAGTGTCACGAATGGATCAGGCGAGGTGCCCTCGTCAGGAACGAGCCACTCTTCCTCGGTGTCCCAGTTGCCAGCACACGGCACGATCGGAATCAAGCTCGGGAGGTTTCCCCCGGCAGGATCGCGCACCCAGGTCTTGAAATTCGCTCCGGTGCCGTAGCCTCCATCGAGCATGTCGCCACCGACCACGAGCGCCGCGGGATTCTCTGCTTGTGCCACAGCCCACGCGAGACATGCGCGCACGCGGGCTGCGGCACTCGTCTGCCGAATGTGCGGATCGAAAAGCCAGATGACTGAGTAGCCTCCGATCTTCGGCATGGGGCTCAACGTCATGGAATAGAACGCCGGCACGGCGAACTCGACGTCGATCTGACCTGCAGCCAGCCCGAGCCAATCGAGCGCGGCGTCATCTGGAAGCATGCCGATGGTCACCGGCACGACCGCCGTCACGCCGGCAGGCCACGTTCGGCTGAGCGGCTGACTCAGCGTGAGACCATTCGGCAAGACGGAATCGACTACAGCGGTCTCGAAGGTGAAGGAATCGCGCCAGAGACAGACACGCTCGCCGGAACGGAAGGGCCGCGTCGCCGTCTCAATTGCCAGGTATGCGCTCCCGTATGCCGCCTCAGCCAGAAGCGGCGTCCTGTGCTGCCAGAGTGGGACGGTGAAGCGCCGGTACTTCGCACCGTAGATGAGCACTGATGCGTGCGCCATCTCGCGCTCGCTCAGGATGCTCGTGAAAGCGATCGATCCGCTCGGCGTCTCTCGGAGCAGTGCCCGTTGCTCCGTTCCATCGCGTGCCGGGCCGCGCAGATCCGTCTTGAATCCGTAGCGCTCGATGACAGGATGATCCCAGGAGGGCTCGAACGGCCAGACGTAGGTCGATGGATCTCCACCGCCCGCTACATTCGTGCGAAGCACCTCGATCGCTGCATCCGTCAGCCGAGCACCGCGGGTGCCGCCGCCCCGCAGGACTTCAAACGCCACTTGCGATAGGTGGGCACCGAGCGTGCTGTTTCTGAGGACCTCTATCGCGAGCTGCGATGCATGGGCTCCTTGGCCGCTGGTGCGAAGGACTTCGATTGCAGTCTGAGAAAGGTGAGCGCCTTGACCACTCGTGCGAAGAACTTCGATCGCTGCCTGAGAGAGATGAGCGCCTAGAATGGATAGCCGAAGCACCTCAACCGCGTCTTGCGAGATCCGAGAGCCTAGAATAGACAGCCGGAGTATCTCGATCGCGTTCTGTGAAACGAGAGCACCGCGCCCGTTTACCCGAAGGACCTCAATCGCATGCTGTGATAGGCGAGCCCCGGCGTCATTCGTTCGGAGAACTTCGAGCGCCTCCTGGCTGATTCTGGCTTCGGCCATCGCTACACGACATAGTTCTGCTTGTAACCGAACTCCGCACCGTTCACGTCG
>JAGVPR010000037.1 GCA_020052115.1 Candidatus Eiseniibacteriota bacterium | reverse complement strand
GGCGTCCGCCACGGCATCCTCGCCGCCGTAGCGGAAGGACCGCGAGACGGTCCAGCGGCGGAGTTTGGGCCCGGCGATCGGGTTTTCGCCGATCGGCGCGTAGTTCGGCCGGATCGTGACCTCGACGGTGTAGGCGCCGGGCTCATCCACCTCGCGATCGGTGAGCATCCACTCCCAGCGGGCGGGCTGGGCGCTGGCGCGTTCGAGGTCGTACTCGTCCGCGAAAGTCGTGCGCGACTCCCACTCCACCGGGTCATCGTCGGGGCGGTGGAGAACCCAGTCCATCTTCATCTCGCTGAGGGCGCTCACGCCGCGCACCGAGTAGTGCAGCGTCACGAAGAACGGCGTCCGCGGCTGCCGCGGCACCTCGAGGCTGTCGGTGATCACCCGCAGATCCCACTTCTCGTGGTACTTCGCGATCTCCGGATAGCGCGGCCACCACTCCTTGAACAGGGCGAGAGTCATCCGGTTGTTCGTCTTGCGCTTCACGAACTCGTTCACCATGTCGTACTTCTTCATTTCGTGCTCGACGATCGCCTCGAACTCCGCGCCGTTCATCCAGACGGTCAGCAGCGGCACCCCGATGTCGTTCACGGCGAAGTCCGCTGAATCGAGCCATGAGAGCCCGTCGGCGAGGGCCTTCGGGTCGCGCGTGAACTCATCCAGCCGCTTCTGTATCGAGTCGCTGAGCTTCTTCTTGATCTCCTGAGCGTAGGTCCCCTTGCGCGACTCCATGAGCTGCTTCACCCGCTCACGAGCGGCAGCGAGGATCCGTTCCTTGTCCTCCGGCTTGATGTCGCGGCCTTGAAGGGCGCGATGCTCCTCGAGCATGACCCGCTTCCACTCGCCCGCAAACTCGTCCATGTACTGCTGGAGCGCGATCTTCTCCGCTGCGGACGCCGCCCAGCTTCCCGCGTTGTCCTTCAAAACCTTCTTGAGAACCGCCTTCTTGAGCTTGTCGAGGCACTTGTCCTGGAGATCCTGGTTCTTCTCGATCTGGTCCGCGGCCTTGGCGAGCACGTAGTAGTCGAAGAGGTAGGAGCAGATGTCGGACGGGATCGGGCCGCAGCGGCTTGCGGAGGCCAGCTCATTGAGGTTCCTGCAGAAGAGGACGCGCATCTCGACGTCCATGCCCGATTTGATCGCCATCTTGATCGCCTTCGAGTAGCCCTTTGCCGCCTCCTCCGGACCGATCCCCGGATTGAGCTTCGTGTAATCGGAGTTGACGAGCGTCTCCGCGACGCGGCTCAGCAGCTCAGAGAGAACCTCGTCGAGGAGTTTCCTGAAGAACGGCGCGGCGATGTTCTCGGAGAACGAGTAGAACGGTTCCTTGACCCAGGTGTCGGTCCAGCCCGTGACCTCGCGCTTCACGAACGCTCCCAGGGCGCGCTGATACTCGATCACGGAGCTGTCCGCCTCGAGGCGCGTCTGCAAGTAGACCATGCGGGCCTGCAGGGCCGCGAGCTTCCCCTGGCCATCCGCGGACGCGCTCGCGGCGCTCTCGGCGCTCTGAAGCGCTGCGCGCGAGGATTCGACGCGGCTCGCCACGTCGGAGATCCGCGCTCGAAGTCCGGAACCCTCGTTCGTTCCGTCGAAGGCGGTCTGGGTGCGATGCCGCGCGTCCGGCGTGTTGCCCCAGAGTTCCTGGTAGTAAGCGTCCCAGGTCCGGCTCATTGAGTCGGTCTTCTCTAGATCCGAATCCACGAGGGCCTTCTCGAGACGCGCGATCTGCGCCTCGATCCGTTCGACGTCGGTGGGTTCGGAGGCCGTCGTGCGTGGCGCCGTCAGGAGACTCGCCGCAAGCAAGAGCGCCGCAGTGATCGTGAAAGCTCGTGCCGTCATCGGGCTGTTCCTCCCGAGAACTGGAAGAGGTAGGTCGCGCGGAGCTGGAGCAAGGTGCGGTCGAAGTCGGCGCCCGAGGCGCCCTCCGATGAGCGCGAGCGGAAGATCGAGAGACCGGCCTCGGCGAGCCAGGCCGGCGCCAGCGGATAGCGGGCGTTGAGGTCAACGGCCAGGTCCGTGCGCGAGGCCGGAGGCGACGCGTTGTACAGGAAGTTTCGATCATAGCGAAGTCGCGCATCGAGGCCGAGGCCCGTCCCGCCGGTTCGGGAGATCCGCGCCGCGCCGCCCAGGCGCAGAGTATTCCGCGGGTTCTGCCAGACGTGATCGTCATCGGGGTTGAAGTTGTTCGCGGCGGTCGGATCGTACGACTCGCTCCCATCGAGGTCCTGGTGCGACGCCCGATCGGGATCAACGAACGCGCGGCCGCCTGTGATGAGATCGAGTCCCACGGCGAACCGCTCACGGACGGCGACGTTCCATCCGAGGAGCGCCGTCAGATCCGCAAAGTGCTGCTCGGCCGGGGCGCCGTCTTTCCGGAGGATGCCGCGCGCCGCGACGTGGAGTTCCCGTCTCGGCACCCGTGCGGCTCGCACCTCGCGACGGCGGTGCATCGAGACATCCATGAAGTCGGAGACGCGATCCGAGCGGTGCCGGCGATAGGCGGCCGTGAGTTCGTTCGAACGGGAACCGCGCGCGTCCCGCAGGCGGTCGTTCTTGAACGCGATCAGATCGTCGTAGCCGCTGCCTTCGAGCGAATCGGCCGCCGACGGACGCTCGAAGCGCACGAGCGATGCGCCCAGCTGTGAACCCTCTCCGCGGCCGAGGTAGCCCTCGAGCTTCAGGCGGCGCGAGGCCGCGACCGGCGATTCGTCGTAGTCGTAGGTCTCGTACGCGGCCGCGACACCGCTCGGCGAGCCCGGGCGGCTCGTCTCGACGCGGATCGCCGGTTCGCGTCGGGTGAAGCCGGCCGCTTTCGTCTCGGTCGAGCGCCGCTGCAACGAGAGCCGGCCTTCCAGGCGGAGGGTGCTGCCCGAGTGCCGCAAGGCGCCGTCGAGTCGGTTGTTCGAAAAGTTGGCCTGGTCGCTCTGCGCGTAGCTTCGACCGTCATGGATGAGGGTGAGATCCGCCGTGGATGAGGGCGCGAGCTGGTAACGCCCTGAGGCCCGAAGCTTGGTCTCGCCGTAGTCGCGCGCGTCGGAGTCGTCTTCGGCATAGCCGCGATAAGCGAGCTCGGCGCCCCAGCGGAGTTTCGCGCCGACGTTCTGGTCGAATCGTGCCCCGGCTTCCGTCTGGGCGATCGCGAGCTGCTCCACCCTGCGGGTGCGGCCGAGCCTCACGGAGAGATAGGAATCCGCGGTCGGGCGGAATCCTCCGCGCATCTGCAGCTCGAGCGTCCCGGCATCCTGCGCGGCGGCAGCGGAGTCGAGCGGCCGGAAGTGCGCGTTGCCCCCGCCGGCGGAGAATTGACCCGCGACGAAATACCGCGCCGCGGTTTCGCTGGATGCGACCGCCTGCGAACCGCCGCGGATCGCCGTCCCCGACG
>JAGVPR010000102.1 GCA_020052115.1 Candidatus Eiseniibacteriota bacterium | reverse complement strand
GGCGTCGTGCCGGCGTTGCTCCGCGCCCTCGTCGAACGCGGAGCGCGGCCCGAGAGACTTCACGCCGCCGTCCTTCCCTCCATCGGCCCCTGCTGCTTCGAGGTCGGCGACGAAGTCGCGGAGCGATTCCCCTCTGCCCACCTGCGTCCCGTTCCCGGCTCGAAGCCACACCTCGATCTCCCAGCGGCCTTGCTCGAGCAACTCGCCCTCGCCGGAGTCGCCTTCGAAAGGATCCGGACCTGGGATCTCTGCACCCGATGCCGCGCCGACCTGTTCTTCTCCTACCGCCGCGACGGCCGCGCCAGCGGCCGCATGCTCGCTGCGATCGTGCGCGAGTCGTAGCCTCGGCACGCGCCGGCTGCGCCGGGCGCTGAGCGGGCCGCCGGCGCTCACGGCTTCCTGTCGGCCGCCTCGAACGCGCACTCGTAGACCTTCTCGTACTGCTCCACCAGGCGATCCACGTGGAAGTCCTTCACCGCGCGTTCGCGTCCACAGCGTCCGAAGGCCCGCCGCTTCTCCTCATCCCCGAGCAGATCGAGGCATCGCGCCGCCACCATCTCCGGATCATCCGGATCCACCAGGTACCCGCAGTCGCCGTCGAGGACCACCTCACCCGTTCCGCCGACGCGCGTGACGACCACGGGCACTCCGGAGCTCATCGCCTCGAGCGCCACAAGGCCGAAGCTCTCGTTCGCACTCGGGAGAACGAACACATCCGCCAGCGGCAAGAGATCCTCGACGCAGTCTCGGTTCCCGAGGAACGCGATGTCGTCGAGCACCCCCGCCTCGCGGGCCCACTGCTCGGCTCGGGGCCGCTCGGGTCCGTCGCCCACCAGGACCAGCTTGGCCGCGCGCGCCTTCCGGATCCGCGCGAACGCCGCGATGACCGTGTCGAGCTTCTTCACCGGGCGGAAGTTCGACGCGTGCATGACGATTGACTCACCGGGCGCCGCGAAGTGCGAGCGCGACAGCCGCCCGCGGTCGGGCCGGAATTGATCCGTATCCACGAAGTTGTAGATCACGTCAATGTCGCGCGTCACGTTGAAGAGCCGGTACGTCTCTTCCCGAAGGAAGCGGGAGACGGCCGTCACACGGTTCGACTTCTCGATGCTGAAACGCGTGATCCGATGAAACGACGGATGCGCGCCGACGAGCGTGATGTCCGTGCCGTGCAGCGTCGTCACGATGCAGATCCGCTGAGGCCGCAGCATCCCCCGCGCCAGGTAGGCCGCGGTGGCATGCGGCAGGGCGTAGTGCACGTGCAGCACCTGCAGCTTGTGAAAGTCGGCCACCTCCGCCATGCGCGCGGCGAGCGAGAGGACGTAGGGCTGATGCTGAAAGACCGGGTAATTCTCGGTGTGGACCTCGTGGAAGAAGATGTTCTCAGAGAACTCCCGGAGCCGGACCGGAAGCGAGTGGCTGATGAAGTGCACCTCGTATCCTTTGCGCGCGAGGCGAATCCCCAGCTCGGTCGCCACGATGCCGCTGCCGCCCGGCGTGGGATAGCAGGTGATGCCGATACGACGAACCTCAGTTTCCATGCTTCGACTCCGTGCTGTATTCCCGCGTCGCCACGAGCGGACCCGCGAGGAACGCGTAGTGCCCCGGACGTCTCGACTCGAGATCCCGACGATGGCGTGAGGCGGCCTCGTCGAGCCTCCCGCGCCACTCCGGGCCCAAGAGGAGCGGCATCTCGATCAATGTGATCTCGCGCTCCTGCGGCTTTCCCCGCGGTCTGAGGAAATCCCGCAGCCGCTTCAGGCCGGGCGTGCGCGACTCCGCATGCGCCGCGAGCCGAGCCAAGACCCCTCCGTGGACACGGCCGATCTGCGCCTCGACCTTCCGCCGCGCCGAGGCGACGAGCTGCGGCAGGCTCCGGTCAACCCGGCGCGCCGCCTCCTCGATCGCGTCGAACCCGCCGGCGACGTCGGCGGCCAATGCGTCATAGGCGGCCTCGAAATCGTCAGTGGTTCGTGTGGGATGAACCGCGCGCCGCGCCGCGTCCGGATCCGCCAGGACCGACTCGAGCCGCACCCCCGCTCGCTCCGCGAGGAGCCGCGCCTCTTCCGGCACGATCGTCGCAAAGAGCCGCGGAAACACCCTCGGAGGACGGACACCGAGGATCTCGAAGGCCGGCATCGTCTGCGCGAGATAGGACATCTCTCCGGGGCCCGCCACGAGCGCGAGATCCGGAAAGAGGCTCTCCTGGAGGATCGGCCGCAGCACCACGTTCGGAGACAGCGACTCCGGCTCGCGCCGCGCGAGATCCTCCATCCGAGCGATCGCCTGCGACTCCTCGAGGCGCTCCCTCTCGAGGCCGGGACTCGCGAAGAGACAGACGCGCGACGTCTCCGGGGTCAGCGCTCGACTGAGGCCGAGCCGCTCCAAGAGATCCCCGCGCTCATTGACCGCGCGCGCGACCTCTTCACGTCGCGACACGTAGAGCCGGAACAGATCGGCGCCCGCGCGGCGGAGCGCGCGGCTCCGCGCATCCAGAACGAGCAGCGGCGCCCCCGGAAAGAGCCCGACAAGGAGCGCGCTCGCAAACTCGCCGAGATCCCGCGCGCTCGCGTGCGCCTTCTTGACCACCGCGCGCACCTCGGCCTCGCCCGGCGCGCCCGAAGCCGCTGCGAGGATCGCCTCGACGGCCGGCGTCAGCTCAGCGGCCGGCACGCCTCCCACCATCGTCCGCGCGGGAGGAACACCTGCCGGAAGGGACACCCGGTGCAGAGAACCGCTCGCGTCGGCGAAGGAGGACGAAGCGATCTCGCCTCGATCCACATCGTCGGCGCCGTTCCAGTAGATGGCGGCAACCGGAACACCCAGCGCCTGGGAAGCTTCACGCGCGAGCGAGATCGCGGTCGCGATCTTGTAGAGCGTCAGAAGCGGCCCGCCGAGGATCGCCGGCTGCTGGCCCGTGACGACGGCCCATCCGCGGCCTTCCCGCAGCGCCTGGCCCGCGGTCAGCGCGGCG
>JAGVPR010000091.1 GCA_020052115.1 Candidatus Eiseniibacteriota bacterium | reverse complement strand
GGCGCGCGCCGGCGAAATCGTTCTCGACGTCGGCGGCGGCCCCGCCGATCCGATCGCGCGTCTCCTGGACGTCCCGGGCATCGGCGACTGGACTGCGGGATACGTCGCGATGCGGGCGCTCGGAGAGCCCGACGCGTATCCCCGGGGCGATCTCGGCCTTCGCCACGCGGCGGCGACGGGGAGCCGCGCGGTCTCATCGAAGGAACTGGAGCGCCGGGCGGAGGCATGGCGACCCTGGCGCGCGTACGCAACGCTGTTGTTGTGGACTCACGCGGCTGCCGGAAGGAGGAACCGATGAATCTCAAGCTGACCGAGGTGGATTCTCCCGTGGGGCGCATCGTCGTCGTCGAGAGCCCGGACGGCGTCTGCGCGCTCGAGTTCGATGCGCACCGCGACCGCCTCGAGAAGACGCTCAGGAAGCGTTTCGGCGACGCGCCGGTGCGGCAGCAGGGGACCACGGACACGGCGGCCCGTCTCCGGCGCTATCTCGGAGGCCGGCTCGATGCGCTCGATTCGATCCGCGTGGACACGGGCGGCACACCATTCCAGAGGCAGGTGTGGGCCGCGCTTCGCGCGATTCCGGCAGGCGAAACGCGTTCATACGCCGAGATGGCGCGCGCCGTCGGCCGGCCGAGCGCGGTTCGTGCCGTCGCGCGGGCGAACGCGACGAACCCGGTGTCCATCATCGTCCCCTGCCATCGTGTCGTGCGTTCGGACGGCGGGATCGGCGGGTACGGCGGGGGCGTGTCGCGCAAGCGCTGGTTGCTGAAGCACGAAGGATGCTTGCTGATGTGAAAGAAATCGGGCGCCGCCCTTTCGGACGGCGCCCTGCGGGTGGTTCAGTCTAATCTTAGATCGCGGCTAGCACTTGCGGACGTGGGCGGCCTGGAGGCCCTTCGGGCCCTGTGTGACCTCGAACTCCACGGTGTCGCCTTCCGCGAGGCTCCTGAAGCCATCGGACTCGATGGCGGTGTGGTGAACGAAGACGTCTTCTCCGCTCTCCTGGTGGATGAATCCGAAGCCCTTCGCGTCGTTGAACCACTTCACTGTACCACGGGACATCGATGCTCCCTTTCTTGCGGCCGAACGTCCAAGCGCTGCCGCGGTGACGGCCCCGTCCCCCCCACGAGGCCAAAAACGAAACGCCGCCGGGGAATTCATGGCGGCGTTGCGAAGCTTTGTTCGTACTGCCGACTGAACCAACCCACATAAAAGTATCGGCAGGCGGCGGATCTAAGTCAAGGCGGAAAACGGCGCCGGAGCGCCCGCGCGGGCGGCCGGACTAGAGCGGTAACATCTTGGCATTCAATGGATTCGCGAGGGTCGCGTCCATGACCGCCGCCGCGAGCACGCGGAACGCGTGATAGCGGCCCACGCGGAGGATGTGCGCCTCCTGAGCCCCCGGAAGGACCTTCGCTTCGAGCACGCGATGCGTTCCGAGATCGAAAACGGCTTCGATGGAGCCATCGTCGAAGCGCGCGCGTCCGGAGACTGCGTCCATCTCCATCGTGTACTCGACGCCTCCAGCGCGCCCCCGAATGCTCACCAGCCCGCCGGTCTTCTCGACGAACAGCCCGTCCATCTCGCGCCATTTCGTCCACTGCTCGACGCTCCCGAAGAATCGCGGCTTGACCAGGTACGGGCCGCCGTCTTCAGGGCAGAAGACGTCGCAGTTTCCGCACTCGTTGCAGAAGTCGGCGAAGACGCCGATCTGATGGGACTTGGCCACGCGAAAGACCCCGCCGCCGTCCTCGCGCACCCTGCCGCCGCGCACGGCAAGATCGCTGTACGGGATTTCGTCGGGAGACGTCTCGTAGACGAAGTTCGCGTCGTTCGGGCAGACGGGAATGCACTTGTCGCAGTTGATGCAGTCGAAGAGCGCGAGCTTGGAGCCGATTTTTCGCGGCGTGGTCGCGTTATTCTCGCGCCGATAGCGCGGATCCGCCGTGGCCCGCCCCACGGCGGGCCTCGTGTTGAAGAGGGCCGCCCGTGAAACGCTCGCCCGGTCCGGCAGACTGCGCGCGCCCGGCTCGCCGGCCGCCGGTCTCTCCCGTCCCAGGATGAACTCGTCGAGGGTCGCCGCCCCGGCCGCCTCCATCCGCTCCTCGAGGTGGTCCATGTAGCTGCGGAGGCGCCCGTAGCCGCCCGGGCGCAACAGGTCGGTGCACGTCGTCACCGGAACGAATCCGAGGGCGGCGACGTCCGGGAAATTCGTACGGTCTATCCCCGCGGAGAAGGAGATCGGCAGGGCGTCCCCGAACGTCTCCCGGACGCGCAGCGCGAGATTCATCGTGAGCACGTGCAGCGGTTCGCCCGAGAGGTACATGACGGGTTCCCGGAAGTAGCGATCGCGGTTCTCGACGACGAGCGTGTTCGTGAGCTTGACGCCGAAGCCGAGCCCGCGCCGGCGAGCCAGTTCCCCGAGCCGCGGGATCATCTCGGCCGCCTGCTCCCACTGGAGGTCCTTCTCGAACGCCTCGCGCGAGAGCGCGACGTCGCTGTATCCAAGCGCTCCGTGAAGGATCGAGGCCGTGCGCTCGAAGCCGAGGAGCGTCGGGTTCAGCTTGACGACGACGTGAAACCCCATCTCCTCGAGCAGGAACCGGCAGATCCCCTCGATTTCGTCGGCCGGACAGCCATGGAAGGTGGAGAGCGTGATGCTCCGCGACATCTCGGGGCGGACGTGGATCCGCCTGAGGTGCGACAACTCCGGGGGGATTTCGGCCCGCAGCGCGTCCAGGATCGGCGAGATGTCACGGGCCGCGCGCAGGAACGCCGTCATCGGCTCCGACGAGATCCCCGCGAGGTCGTACCCGACGGACAGATCGAAGATCGTCTCGCCCCGCGCGCCGGCCGCCGCCTCCGAGGGGATCCCTTCGGCGCGAAGGAAGGCGATGAGCGCCCAGCCGGCCGCGTACTCCCGGATGGACTGCGCCAGCCGCAGCTCCTGGGACCACTCGACGTTGTAGCCGATCGTGCGCGCGTCAATGCAGGGGCGGGGGATCTCGAGGCGGTCGTTGATCTGAACCGTCTTCAGTTCCAGAATCCGGGCCCCGGCGAGCCAGGCCAGCGCGAGGTTCTGCGCCATCTGGGTCTGCGGCCCCGCGGCGGGTCCGAGCGGCGTGGAGGCCCGTTCCCCATGGAAGACCACCGACGTGTCGAGGCGCCTCTCGCCGGTGAAGAACTTCCGGGCGGGCAGGTCGAAGATCTTCTGCTGGCGCCGGTGCTCCGCGAAAGCGCGCCGAAGGAGCGAGGAGAACGGTGCGGGGACGAGTTCGGCCAAGCGCGACCTCCGGCGACGGTAATCCCGGGGCTATCCGATACGCGCACAGAATGCGCCGCCCGGCGACAAAGCGCAAGGCGAGGGGCGCCGTCTTCGCGCCACCCCGGATTCAGGGAAGCCGGAGAACCTTCGTGCGTTTCGTCTGCCCGGAGCCGGTCACGTTCACCCAGTAGGCGCCGGCAGCGACATCGCGCCCGCCCGCATCGCGCCCGTCCCACGCCAACGTGTTGTCGCC
>JAGVPR010000033.1 GCA_020052115.1 Candidatus Eiseniibacteriota bacterium | reverse complement strand
GCTCGCGCCCGGCCCGCGGTCGCCGGCGGCGCCCGCACTCATCATCTCGAGCAGCCTCGGCTGGACCTACATGACCGTGGCCGACGGCCTGGCTCCCGATTATCAGAACTTCAGGTGGCGCTTCTCCGCGGCGGCGCCGTCGCTGTGGGACGACCGCGCGGCCCTCCGATTCGTGCTCTACGAGAAGCTCGGCGTGGACGAGCGAACCGGTGCGATCGCCGGCACGCAGTTCCAGACGCGTCACCAACTCCGCACGCTCGCTCTCGACCTGGCGCCCCGGTCGCGGCTCTCTGCGACGGTCGGGCGCCATCGCCCGATCACGACCGCGCTCGGAGTCAACGATCTCGATGGGGCCACGGTTCAGTGGCGGACGCCTGGGAGATTGGTGCAGGTGTCGCTTTTCGGCGGTTACGCGGTGGAGTATTGGGAGGCGGAGTTCGAATTCGAACGCCCGCTGGCCGGCGGCGCGATCCGGGTTGGAAGCGGTGTGCGCGGCACGAGCGGCGAGGTCTCTATCCTGCGAGAGTGGAACGAATCGGTGGACGGGCGAACGCGAGCGGGAGCGGCCGGTGGATGGCGGGGGAACCGGTTGACGCTCGATGGCCGCGGTGAGGTTGATCTCGCGACCGGCATCCTCTCATATGGGCGTGTGTCGGCCACGGCGAAGATCGGGACGCGGTTTGCGCCCTACGCGCAGGTGGGACACCGCCGGGGCTTTCTCTTCACGGAATTGCCCGGCGATCGGACGGGGTTCCCGGCCTCCTCGGAGTCCCGCTACACCGATGCGCTGCGCGATGCCTCCCTCGGCGCGACGTGGAACTCCATCGGAAACGTGAGCCTCGACGGACGCGCTTCGATGGAGTCGGGCGCTCGGGAAACGGTGGGCGGAGATCTCTGGGCGCGGGCCGAGCGTCTGCCCGGCGGTTTCGCGGGCCGCGTCGGCGTCGGAGCAGCGAGGAGCATCTGGGCCCGGTCCGCGCGCGGATCGCTCGGCGCCGGTCATCGCCTGGGCGCCGGACGGGTTTCGGCGGATCTGTCGGCCGTGGGATACAGGTGGCGCCGCCCGGGGCTTTCTTCGTCCACGCGGTGGCGGTTCTCGCCGGCGCTGGGGCTCGCGTGGCCGCTCCCGGCGGGCGCTTCTCTCTCTTTGAACGGGCGCGAGATCCTCGACGACCGAGGCGCGTTCCGGACGGAGATGGGCATCTGGATCAACTATCGGGGGGCGCGATGAGGAGGCGCGCGCAGGGCGTCGCGCTCGCCGCGGTCATGTTGGTCGCTGGGATTGCGATCGCTTCCGTGTTCGGCGCCGGCTGCGGGGGAGGGGATCGGGGGACATGGCGCGTGGACGCGCTCCATCCCTCGGCGCCGCTGGTCGGACATCACGCCGCCCTCGCGTGCGACGACTGCCACGGCGGCCGGGCGTACGATCGCGTTCCCGCGACCTGCTTCGATTGTCACCGCGACGACTTCGAGGGTTCATCGTTCGATCATGCGGCATTCGGCGCGTCCATCGAGTGCGGGGCCTGCCACACGCCGGAGGGCTGGTCGCCCGCCGGGTTCGACCATGACGCGTTCGGTTTTCCGCTGCTCGGCCGGCACCTGGAGGCCGCTTGCGGGGCCTGTCATCTGGACGGAGCCTGGCAGGGTCAGCCTACCGAATGCGAGGACTGCCACTGGGCGAGGAGTCAGGATGATCCGTGGAGGCTCGCGCTCGGTGCGCACTGCGAGGATTGCCACACGGAGGAGGGGTGGCCGGGTGCGCCGTTCGACCATCTTGCGCGGACGGGCTTCGCGCTCACCGGGGCGCACGCTTCCATCGCGTGCGTCGAGTGCCATCCGGACCGCGATCCGAGCGGCGCGGCCACGGACTGCAATGCGTGTCATGCGCCGGCGGCGCAGTCCGCAGGCCATCCGGCATTCGCGACCGATTGCTCGTCCTGCCACACGACGACGGCGTGGTCCCCGTCGTCGTTCGATCACGAGGCCCTCTTCCCGATCGCCCGCGGTTCGCACAGCGGCTTTGCGTGCACCTACTGCCATGCGGGCGCGACGTTCGCGGAATTCACGTGCCTCACCTGCCACACCCGCTCCGAGACGGATCCCAGGCACAACGAGGTGTCCGGGTACGTGTACGAATCATCCGCTTGCTACGAGTGTCATCCGCGGGGAACAGGCGACGACGACCGGTAGCAGGCCGTCCGGGCGCCGCAGTTGCCGATCGTCGCATCGGACAACGTACGGCCGCATCAACATTGACCCGGCGCCGGCGCCCGATGCAAGATGCGCCGATGAAGGCGGCCGGCGCATCGGCCTCTCCCTTGGCGGTCTGATCGAATGGACATCGCGACCTTTGCTGCAGGCGTCTCCTTCGGGCTCCTGATCGGAGCCGCGGCCGCTTGGGCGTCTTACCTTGTCGGACGTCGCCTGACAGGAGCGGCGCCGGCGTCCGCGCGCCTCGCGGCGGCGGTCGTCGTCGCGGTGTGGCTCTTCATGGCCGTCTTCTGGGCCCTCGCTTCAGTGCACGCCTTCCGTCTCTGGGTCGCCGTTCCGCTCTGGGCGCTCGCCGCCGTCGCGGCGCACGCGAAGCTCGACGGGCGTGGCGGCCGCGCGGTCCTGCGATC
>JAGVPR010000011.1 GCA_020052115.1 Candidatus Eiseniibacteriota bacterium | reverse complement strand
CTCTTCCGATCTAGCGTTCGGGGATCCTCCTCCTGCCGCGCGGCGCTAACGCGCAGGGCGCGCGCGATGTCGGCTTCGCGCCCGGGCACTTGCCGGGGTACCGGCCGGCTCCGTCGCGTGGGCGAAACCTCGAAGCAATCCTAATGTCTTCGGCGGCAGGAGAGATCGGCACGCTGCTCCTCGTTCAGCTCGACAAACCGGCGGCCGGCGGCAACGGCGCGGCTCCAGCGCGACTCGACCTTGGGCGGGCCCGGCGGGTCGTCTTCACGAGCTTCCTCGGTCCCGCATGCGAAGGGGCCGACATCGTCCTTCCGGCGCTCACGCCCGTCGAGTCCTCCGGCACGAGGACGACACCCGATCGCCGCATTCTGTGCTTGAACCGCGCGATGGCGCCGGCGGGCGCGTCGCAAGCGGTGTGGGCGCTCGCGCAGGCGCTCTCGAACGTCATGGGACAGCCGTGGAACTTCGCGAGCGAGAAGGACGTCTTCGGTGCGATCCGCTCGGAGGCGGCCCCTTATCGAGCGATCGAGGAGATCGGGCCGGGAGGAAGAGCGTGGGATACTACGTCCCTGCGGAGCGCGTAAGCCGGGGCGGCCGCGGCGCCTCCCTGCGCGCGACCGGCATGGTCTTCGTCGGATTCTTCAAGGGATTCCGCGAGACGCTCGTGCACCTCTTCAGCCGGCCCGTCACGATGCACTACCCCGAGGAGCGGCCGAAACTCTCGTCGCGATACCGCGGCTATCCGAAGCTCATCCAGGAAAAAGACGGCACCGAGCGCTGCGTTGCATGCAAGCTCTGCGAGGTCGTTTGCCCGCCGCGCGCCATCTTCATCAGGCCCGGCGAACTCCCGGACGATCCGAAGGAACGCTACCCCACCCAGTTCGACATCCACATGGGCCGGTGCATCGTCTGCGGCTTCTGCGCCGAGGCCTGCCCGGAAGACGCCATCGAGATGTCCTACGACTTCGAGCTGGCGACCCCTTCGCTCGACTCGCTCATCTACCGCAAGGAATTCCTCGTCCGGGAGCCGCTCGAGCGGGAGAAGAGGTAGGGGCGATCTTCAGCACAGGCACCCGGCCACAGACCGATGTCGCCTTCGAAGCTTGACGGCTCCAGATCCTCGGATCAAACTGATGTTGCCTGCCTCGCGGATCGCGTCCGCCTACCATCCCGAAGGGAGGGCTTCATGAGGGTCACCGTCCTTCTCCTCCTGCTCCTCGTCGTCGCCCCGGGCGCCGCCTTCGCCGGCGACGTTCGCGGCCACCTCGACACCGGCGATCTCCCCGCCTACCTGCGCGATCGCGGCGAGGGCATCCCGCTCTCGATGTTCGCGACGTTCATCCAGGATGGCCAGCTCCTCGT
This sequence comes from Candidatus Eiseniibacteriota bacterium, assembly GCA_020052115.1. Lineage (GTDB taxonomy): Bacteria > Eisenbacteria > RBG-16-71-46 > JAGVPR01 > JAGVPR01 > JAGVPR01. The sequence goes on along the minus strand of JAGVPR010000011.1, from coordinate 5,396 downwards.
CTATCCGTTCGTCGAGTTCTATCGCGACGCCAACTACGAGTACAAGCCCGAGGAGCTCGGGTACAAGGGAGAGAGCGACCATCGCGGCGACTTCGAGGCGTTCGAAGCGCTGCTCTTCATCGGCTATGGCGTGTCGGACCGCTTGGCCGTCGAGCTCGAGGGCGCGATCACGCAAGCGGAACTCGAAAGGAGCGCGGACGATCGTTCCGGCGTTCCCGCCGAAATCGAGAAGTCCGGCATCGGCGATGTCGAGGGGCAGCTTCGCTGGCGGTGGACGAACGAAACAGCCCGCCGGCCCGAGATCTTCAGCTACTTCGAGACCGTGGCGCCGACGCAGCGTGAGGGGTCGCTGATCGGGACGAGCGATTGGGAGTTCAAGCTGGGCACCGGCGTGATCCGAGGCTTCTCCTTCGGAACGTTCGCGCTTCGGGGGTCGCTCGCATACGACCGCGCCGCGGGCGCGGTGGACGTCGGCGAGGCGGCCATCGAGTACCTCAAGCGACTCTCGCCGTCATGGCGCGTTTACGCGGGGATCGAGGGAGCGCAGGACGAGTGGGCGGCCATCACCGAGGCCCAGTGGCATCTAACCCCAACCGTGTTCCTCAAGGTCAACAATGGATTCGGGATCACGTCGAAGGCGCCGGGATGGGCCCCGGAGCTTGGAGTCGTGTTCGGGTTCTAGCAAGGACTCGGGGCGGGCGACCATCGCGGCCTATCGGACCTGGCTCTTGAAGAACTCCCACATGAGGCGCGTGGCGTCCACATCACGGGTCACGCTGCCGGCCTGGCTGCGGCCGGGCCATGTGTGCCCCCCGTGCTCCACGCGGTACAGATGGACCTTGCTCCCGCCGCCGCCGTTCCCGAAGGCATACAAGACGACGCGCGTGCCGTCCTCCGGATCAACGTCGGGCAGCAACGTGACGGACGGGATCGTGTCCGCGCTGTCCGCCTGAACCCAGAATCTCGCGAGATCGCCGGCGGAGAGCACGCGGCCGCCGTAAGGCCCTGCCACCAATCCGCCGTCGTAGGGCACGAGCAGATCGGCGGTGCCGTGGAAGTAGACGACGCCCACCGGCTCCGAGGGCAGGCGATCGCGCACGTTCTCCGGCAGCTCGCCGGCTGCGCCCCCGATGGCCGCCAGCCTGGAGCTGAGTTCACAGCCGAGCAGATTGCTCAGCATGGAGCCGTTGGAGAATCCGCAGGCGTAGATCCGATCGGCATCAACGGCGACATCGCCGCTGATGCGTGCGATCAAATCGTCAATGAAGCGGACGTCGTCGACTCCTTGAATCTCGGGCTGCGTCGTCCCTCGACCGTCGGCCCAATGGTGATCCACGCAACCGTCAGGAAAGGCAACGATGAACTTCTCTTGCTCCGCCAGGGCGCTGAATCCGGTCAGCGTGTCCATCTTCGCCCCGGTCGCGCCGCCGCCGTGAAGGACGATCATCAGAGGAAGCGGCGTGTCCTCCGTGTAGCCGGTCGGCACGAAGAGCCGATACGTCCTCGTGCGTCCCGCGCTCGTCATCGTGAGGTCATGGACGCCGGAACCGATCGAGCTGGGGGCTCGATCATCTTCGGAGCAGCCGGGCGAGGAGAGCATGATGCAGAAGAGCGCGAACCCGAGCCGCCGGGAGATCGGAATTCGACCAATCATGCCGCCATCCTAGACGAGGGACCGCCGGCCCGCAATCGAGACGCGAAGGCCGCTTCCGCCGCCGGCGCGCGAGCGACGGCCCCGCAGGCTCCCTACTTCGACGCCACCCCGAGCGCGAACATGAGCGTGATGACGACCGCCATGAGGCTCTCCCCGGCGATGACGCCCGATGCCACCGGAATGACGTAATCCTCGGCCGTCTTCGGCCTGGCTTTCGTCAGGACCAATGCGATCAACGCCCCGACAAACATCGAGATGCAGTTGAACCCCTGAACGACGAAGGACAACCCGAGGCCGATCGGGTTCGGGATAAACTTCTTCTTCTTGGGGAAGGCGCGCTCGAGAAGCGGCAGAATGAGTCCCAGCAAGGCCCCGCAGACCGCCGCGATCCGCGCCGTCGGATGGAGAGAGCCCACTCCCAGAGACAGGAACTCGGCCACCCCCTTCCAGACCATCGCCGCCGGGGCCGGGAACTTGTCCCCACCGAGCACCTCGGCATTCGGCACGAGCACGTTCCAAGCAAGCCCGACCACGATCGCGCCGGGGAGGATCCCGGCCATCTGCGCGATGAACTGCTTGCGGGCGTTCGCCCCGAGCAGATAGCCGCTCTTGAGATCGGTCAAGAGATCCGCCGCGCAACCCGAGGCGTTGGCCGTGACGGAGGCCGTCATGATGTTGGTCGTCATGTTGGAGGGGGCGAGAGCCCCGTAGGTGAGCTGCGTCACCTTGCCGAGCGCGCCGACGGGGGTCGTGTCCGTCTCCCCCGTCGCCCGGCACGCCACCACCGAGAGAACGAACGTCAGCAAGACCGAGAGCACGCCCATCGGAACCGAGATCTGCCAATAGTGGTGCTGCATCCATACGAGAGCCGCTCCCGCGGGGATGAAGAAGGCCCAGAACCAGGAGTTCGGCACCTCGATCGAGGCCAGGAGGTCCTGCGTCTTCCGGTCCCCTCCCCGACCCATCCTCGTCAGCCCGGCGAGCGCGCGACCGATCGTCTTTCCCTGGAAGAAGAGCGGTACGAAGCTCGCCACAACCATCATCGAGGCGCCGGCCCAGAGACTCCAGCGAGTGATGTCGCGGAAGGCGATGCCCGCTTGGGGATCGCCGGCGACGATGACCCCGCGGTGAATCATGATCGGGGCCAGCACCAGGTAGTTGACGACGGCGCCGAGCAACATGCTCCACGCCACACGGAACCCCATGATCGCCCCTGCGCCGATCATCACCAGCCCCAAGTCCCATTGCATCGTGAGGGTCCGGAGCGGCGTGCCGAGGATCGCGAGCTTCCCGAACGGAACGGACGAGGGCATGTTCCACGGCATGAAGAGGAACGTGCCGTCGCGGACCCAGGCCACGACGGCGCCGACCAAACCCGCGACACCCAGGGCGCGCGCCTTCTGGACCGCCCCCGTAACCGTGGCGTGCAGGCTCCGCAGCGTCTCGGCGGCGGCGGTTCCGCTGGGGAACCTGAGCTGCTCGCGGTTGATCATCTGCCGCTTCATCGGCACGGCCATCGCCACCCCGACGATCGCGAGCAGGATGTTCCACCAGAGGAGAATCCAGAAATTCATCGGCTTGCCGGTGATCATCATCATCGCGGCGATGGCCGAGACCATCGTCCCGCCCACGGAGACCCCGGCGGCCGTCGCCGTGGACTGCATGCAGTTGTTTTCGAGAATGGAGAAATCGCTCCGGATGACGAAGGGCATCACCACGCGCAGCCCCCGCCAGATCGAGAAGGAGAGGATGCAGGCGGTGATCGCCACACCCAGCCCCCAGCCCGTCTTCAGACCGACGTAGATATTGGTCAGGGACATGATGCAGCCCAGCAGGGAGCCCATGATGATGGCCCTCACGGTGAGCTGCGGAAGGGTGTCGCCCGAACCCTTGTAGACGTTCTCGTACCAGTGGCGCTCGACGTCCTCGGGAGTCTGCTTGGTCAGATCCTCCATTGCATCCCTCCACGTGGAGACTTGGGCGAGTCCGAGGAACCGCCGCCGCGCGGCTCCCCGAGTCCACTTGTCACGATCTGCTCAGGCGGGGTCCGAGACGTACGAGCCGGCCGTCGCCGCCTCCGGCGCGGTATCAACCACGCGGATGGTTCTCCAGCGGCCTGTGCGATAGCGCAGATAGAGGACCGCTCCGAGGCTCATCACGAGGACCACGACCACCGACCACGTGAGGCGTGGCGAAGCATGGACGACACGCACCAGTACAAGCCCGGCGAGAGCCAGAGCCCAGTGGCCGCTGACCGTGAGGAGCATCGTCCGGAACGTATCCCCAGCGCCGCGCAGCGCTCCGCCGAAGACGATTCCGACGGCATCCGCCATGACGTACAGCGCAACCAAGCGAACCATGAAGACCGCCAAGGGGCGAACCTCGTCGAAGGCGGCGACCTCCTGCCGCGACCGGAAAATCTCCACGAGCGGCTGCGGAAAGAGGCCGAACAGGGCGAACGTGCAAATCGAATAGGCCAGAGCCATCTTCAGCCCGGAGAGTGTGGCCCTGTGCGCGGTATCGGGATCGCGCGCCCCCATGTAGCGCCCGACCAAGCTGATCACGCCGATGTTCACACCCAAGAGCGGAACGAACGACACCATGTCCCAGCTGAAAGCGATGGTCATGGCCGCAGCCTCGGCCACGCCGTAGGAGTGGAACGTCTGCACGAGGAAGTTGAACGCGAGGATGTTCAAGAAGAACTCCAGCCCGGAGGGCGCCCCGAAGCGAAGCAGGCGCCTGAGGAGCGCGGGATCGGGCCGCAGCCCGGCGATCACTCCGAACTCGCGCCGGTTGGCCGGGCCGAAGTAGGCGACGGCGAGCGCCACGAGCCCGGCGAAGCTACCCGTGACGGTCGCGAGCGCCGCGCCCCGGACCCCCATCGCCGGGAAACCGAGATGCCCGAAGACGAGCACGTAGCTCACAACGACGCTCACCGACATCGCCAGGCCCGTCGCGGCCATGACGACGCGGGTGCGTCCCAACCCGCTGAAGAATCCGCTGAGGCTGGTTCTTAGAAGTCCGATCACGGAGCCGTACATGAGGATGTTGAAATACTCCCGCTGCGGCCCGAGCTGTTGCGGCGCAAGGTGCGCGGCGGCGAACATCCGGTGTCCCAACGGAAGGCAGAGAAGCAAGAGCGGGTAGGCGAGGAGGGAGATCAGCAACGCCTGGCCGGCGACGGCGGGACAACGTCGCGGCTGCCCCGCCCCAAGATGCTGCGCCACCAGAGCGGTCGAGTATCCGGTCAATCCGATGAAGAACGTCATGAACATGAACGCGGTGAGCCCCCCGCCCATGGCCGCGCTCATGTACTCCGGACGAACCCAGGAGAGGAAAACCCGGTTCGTGAACATCATCAGCGTCTCGCAGGAGTTCGAGACGACCATCGGCAGGGCCACCGCAAGGAGTTCCTGCATCCCGCCCGGAGTCGGCGTCCTCCTGCTGCTGACGGAGCCCATGCTCATCCCCTGGCCATTCCCCGGTCGAGACCTTCCCGCCCCCGAGGCGTGATGCCGGAAGCCCCCCGGCCTCATCGCCGAGAGGCTTCCGCGAAAGAACCCGCGTCCGGCGGAGAGTACGCCATCCACGCGCCCGGAGGCGATCGCGATCTGCCGCCCCGGGCCCTCGACACAACCCCCGATCCGGTAGAATCCCGCCGTGACCACATCCATCAGCGTCCGGATGGCGCGGAGGCTGGCCCTGGCCCGCGCCGGCTTTCTCAAGCCCGAGTGGACGGCCG
>JAGVPR010000273.1 GCA_020052115.1 Candidatus Eiseniibacteriota bacterium | reverse complement strand
TCCCATCCTGGTGAAGCGCGAGAAGAAGGCCGAAGCGGTCCGCAAGGCGCAGGCGCTGCTCACCAAGGTGGGCCTCGCCGAGCGCATGGACTTCTTCCCCAGCCAGCTCTCGGGTGGTCAGAAGCAGCGGGTGGCTCTCGCCCGCGCGCTCGCTTCAGGCGCGCGAGCCCTTCTTCTCGACGAGCCCTTCGGCTCCCTGGATGTCACCACGCGCGCGGCGGTGCGGGGCGAGCTGCGCGCATTCCTCGGAGATGTCGGCCTCCCGGCGATCTTCGTGACGCACGATGCGGCGGATGCGCTGGCGCTGGCGGACAGAATCCTGGTCATCGAGGACGGGCTCGTCACGCAGGCCGGAACGAGGGACGACCTTCTGGCGAGACCGCGGACGCCCTTCGTGGCCGAACTCGTCGGGCTCAACCTCTACCGCGTGCAAGTGGGACCGGGTGAACAGCTGAGGGAGGCGCGCACGGGCCGCGTCGTCTTCCATGTTCTGACCCACGGGATCGAGGGGTCGGCGCTGGTGGCGTTCCCGCCCTCGGCCGTGACTCTCGCGGCGGATCGGCCGGTCAGCTCGGCGCAGAATACGTTTCTTGGACGCGTGATCGAAGTGCTGCCGATGGCCGACCGCCTGCGGGTCCTGATGGATGTCGGCGTCACCGTCGCCGCGGACGTGTCGCGCGAGGCGGCATCGGCTCTCCAGGCGGCGCCGGGTCGCTCGCTCTGGACCTCGGTGAAGGCGACGGCGATCGAGGTCTACCCGTGAAGGAACGGCGCGCTCGGACCGCGCTACCTTAGCCCCAAGCCGCAGCCGATCTCCTCGCCATTAGCTCTCGGGCGGCTACAGCTTCACCAACTCCACACGCCGGTTGTTCGCCTTTCCCTCGGGGCTGGCATTGGCGTCGATCGGCTTCGCCTCACCCCACCCCTTGGCCTCAAGACGGTTGCCGTCCACCTTGTAGTTCTCCACCAGATAGGTCTTCACTGAGTCGGCCCGATTCTGCGACAGCGTGACGTTGGCGGCGTCGGCGCCGTCGCTGTCGGTGTGCCCCTCGATGGAAACCCGCAGGCTCGGACTCTCGGTGAGGAGTCCGCCGATTTCGGCCAGGGTCTTGTACGACTCGGCCTTGATCTTGTCCGAGCCGGAGTCGAACAGGATGCCGTGCGTGACGATGCGCCCCGCTTCGTCGAGCTGCTCCTTGAGGGTCTTTCCGCCCTCCGCGTACCGGAGTGTTCCGATCAGGAACGGATTATCAGGCTCGTCCTTCCACGGATCCATGTAGATGCGGAGGCCGACCGGCTGGAAGCCTTCCACCGCAGGCACGTTGGCCACTCGCTCGCTGTCGATGTAGCATTTCAGGGTGCTCTTGGTGGCCATGATCCGCATCGTGTGGATTCCAGCGGACAGTTTCGCTGGCAAAACCTTCGAAGCGAGTTCCTTCCCAAGGACGCTCACGTACGTACCATTACCGTCCTCCATGCGAAAACGTCCGATCTCCTTGTTCGCCGCGTCGAACCATCGGATGTGCAGCCAGTGCCCCTTGAAGACAGGCCCCTTCGCGTAGAACTCCAATTCAAACGTGTACTTCGGTGGGAGCGGCGAGGGCTGAATCTTGGGATAGATTATCCCCTTGTCGGTGCACATGATCCACTTCCTGTCGCCCTGCTTAGCGATCTCGAAGACGCCCGCGTCCAGGTTCCACCGCGACGGAAACTCCCCCATCTCCTCCTGAGAAAGATCATCGTAGAAGATCACCTTGTCGCCGGGGATGAAGTCGTACTTCGTGTAGAGCGCCATGTCCGCCGCCCGCGCCGTCCCGCCGGATGCCGCAGGCGTCTGCCCCTCTGCAGGCTCCGACTCGGTCGATTCACCGGCCTGCTGCTCGTCGCCCGACTTCGCGCTGTCGCCCTTGACGGCCTGTTCGGCCGACTTGGTCGCCTTCTCCTTCGCCTTGTCCTTGAGCTTGTCCTTGAGGCCGCCGAATTGGGCGGAAGCGGGACCGGCCGCGCCCACCAAGAAAACGAGAGCCAGCGAGAAAACCCACACCCGGATGGCGGACAGCATGACGACCTCCCTGCGAAGGAATCCCTGAGAGCGAGCCGGGGCGCGAGACGCTTCTGGGCGATTCTAGGTCTTGGGCGCTCGCCGGTCAACCAAGGGTCGCTCCCGCGCCGCTCACCTGCTACGATGCGCACCCATGAGAAGCGGGCCCCCGCACCCGAGCGTCTTCATGTTCCTCATCATCCCGTTCGGGGCGATGTCCGGCTTCCTCGCCGTCTCGGTGGCCTACCTGCTCGCCCAAGGCGGCATTTCGGTGGATCGGATCGCCGCGCTGGTCGCGCTCGGGCTCCTCCCCCACACATGGAAGTTCGCATGGGCGCCGATCGCGGATACGACATTGAGCCGGAGGAAATGGTATCTCCTCTCTTCCGCTGTGAGCGCGGTTGGGATCTTCGCGACCGGTGCCCTGCCCGCACAGGCATCCAGCCTGCCGATCCTCTCGTTCATCGTCCTCGCATCGAACGTCGCGGTCACATTCCTCGGGATGTCGGTCGAGAGCCTGATGGCCTACAGCACCCCGGAGCACCAGAAAGGCCGCGCGGGCGGCTGGTTCCAGGCAGGGAATCTCGGCGGCGGAGGGCTGGGAGGCGGGCTCGGTCTCTTGTTGGCGCGCCAGCTTCCCGCACCGTGGATGGCCGGCGCGATCCTGGCCGGCGCGTGCCTCCTGTGCGGCCTCGCATTGCTCTTCGTGCCGGAGCCGCGCGTTGCGTTCCGTCATGGCAGCCTCGGGAGGAGCCTTCTCAACGTGGGGGGCGATCTCTGGAGCGTCGCGCGATCACGAAAGGGCGCCGTAGCGCTCTTCCTGTGCATCCTCCCGATCGGCTCAGGGGCGGCCTCGAATCTCTGGTCCGCGGTCGCCGGCGACTGGAGCGCCTCCGCGAACACGGTCGCGGTCGTGACGGGCGTGCTCGGCGGGATCATCATGGCGGTGGGCTGCCTGATCGGCGGATGGATCTGCGACCGGATGAACCGGAAGGCGGCCTATGCGATCTACGGCGTGCTGCAGGCGCTGTGCGCTGTCGCGATGGCCGCGGCGCCGCGCACCGAGTCGTCGTACATCGTCTTCACGTCGCTCTATGCGCTGGTCACCGGCCTCACCTACGCGGGATTCACCGCGTTCACTCTCGAGGCCATGGGGCTCGGCGCGGCCGCGACGAAGTACAACGTCTTCGCCTCGCTATCGAACATGCCGATCTACTACATGACCCGCATAGACGGCTGGGCGCACACCCGCTGGGGCCCGGCGGGGATGCTGCGCGTCGAGGCCCTCCTGGGCGTGGCGGGCCTCGTCGTCTTCCTCGGCGTCCTGGCGGCCCTTCCGAGAAAGCGGGCTCAGGTCCCGTTCGGGAGCGCCGGGCCTCCGGCTTGACCCGCGCGTAACGATCGCAGCGGCGCCGATCAACGCGGCCTCGCGCGAGCCCGGAATCGGGTACGCTCAAGGGGTCGTCACCGCCCTGACAACCGAAGGAGGACAGGAAATGCCCATCGCAACCGACAACTCGCTCACCATCGGTCGGACCCCGCTGGTGAGAATCGGCCGGATCTGCGCCGGCAGCCGGGCCACCGTGCTGGCCAAGATCGAGGGCCGCAATCCATCGTACTCCGTGAAGTGCCGCATCGGCGCCAGCATGATCTGGCGCGCCGAGGAGCAAGGCCGCCTGAAGCCGGGCGGCCGGATCATCGAGCCGACGAGCGGCAACACCGGCATCGCGCTCGCCTTCGTCGCCGCCGCGCGCGGCTACAAGCTCACGGTCACGATGCCCGCCTCCATGAGCCTCGAGCGGCGCAAGCTGATGAGCCTCCTGGGCGCACAGATTGAGTTGACGCCCGCCGAACTGGGCATGAAGGGCGCGATTGCGAAGGCGGACGAGCTGCTGGCATCCGATCCGTCGGCCTTCATGCCGCAGCAGTTCAAGAACCCTGCGAACCCGGAGATCCACTTCAAGACGACGGGCCCTGAGATCTGGGACGACACCGAAGGCCGCATTGATGTGCTGGTCTCAGGCGTCGGGACCGGGGGCACGATCACCGGCGTTTCGCGGTACATCAAGCAGGCGAAGGGCAAGCCGATTCTGAGCGTCGCCGTCGAGCCGGAGGAAAGCCCGGTGATCACGCAGCGGCTCGCAGGCGAGGAGCTGAAACCGGGCCCGCACAAGATCCAGGGGATCGGAGCGGGCTTCATCCCGGACACGCTGGATCTGAGCGTGGTGGACAGCGTGGAGCGCGTGAACGCCGGCGACGCGATCGCGATGGCCCGCCGGCTCTGCCGCGAGGAAGGGATCCCGGCCGGCATCAGCTGCGGCGCGGCGATGGCGGCGGCCGCTCGCATCGCCGAGGATCCGGCATTCGCGGGCAAGACGATAGTTGTGGTTCTCCCGGACGCGTCCGAGCGCTACCTCTCAGGCCCGCTGATGGAAGGGCTCATTGACGAGTCGGGGTTGAGCATCTGAGGGAGCCGGCGCGGGCGAGCGCGCCGGCCCTTTCGCACGCGGCGCTACTTCGAGTCCGGCTCCGCGGCCTCCGGCGTGAAGCCGAGCGAAATCGAGTTCACACAATGCCGGGTGTCCTTTCCCGTGAAGCCCTCGCCCTCGAAGACATGGCCGAGATGGGCCCCGCAGCGGGCGCAGGTGATCTCCGTCCGACGCCCGTCGGCATCGGGGGTCCGCTTGACCGCGCCCGGGATCTCATCGTCGAAGCTCGGCCAGCCGCAACCCGAATCGAACTTGTCGGCGGACCGGTAGAGCGGCGCGCCACATCGCCTGCAGATGTACGTGCCGTCTTCCGAGAACTTGTAGTACTTGCCGGTGAACGGCGTCTCGGTTCCCTTGTAAACGATGACCCGCTCCTCTTCGGGGGTCAGCTTGCCGAGCGCCGCTTCCTTCTCCGTCATGTCCGTCTCCTGGGATGCCGTCCGCGCCGGGCCGGCACTCTCGCGCGGCGCCGGGCTCGCGCGCAAGAACGCGATGGCGGCGATGCCGGCAAGGAGCGCGGAACCGATCCAGAGGGTCCTCATGATATTCCTCTCTGCGAACTGAAAAGGACTCCGGGGTCGCCTACCCTTCCCTTCCAGTCTAATCCACCCGGGCCACGGCGCGGGCGGCGATGCCGGCGGG
>JAGVPR010000117.1 GCA_020052115.1 Candidatus Eiseniibacteriota bacterium | reverse complement strand
GTGTGCTCTTCCGATCTGACGCGCCCGCGGCTTGCGAGCGCCGATCGAAGAGCGCGAACGCCGCCGCGGCCGCGAGGAACATCACGAAGTAGGCCTGCAACAGAACCGCGCCCCCCGCGGCGAGCCCGATCCAGAACCATCGCCGGAAGGAGGGGTGCTCGAGCGCCCGATCGAGAAGCAGCACGAGCCCGAACCCCGCGAAGACGAGGAGAGTCGTGCGCACGAGGACTGCTTCAGGGTAGATCCACGGCCCACCCAGGCACACCATCGCGGCCGCGAGCACGCCGGCGCGATCGCCGAAAGCGCGACGCGTGACGGCGAGCACGAGCGCGGTTGTCGCCGCTCCGAGAAGCATTTGCCACACGAAGACCCAGCGCGGATCGGGACCGAGGATCGCGTAGGTGAGCGCGATGAGGTACGGATAGAGCGGCTCCTGGTAGAAACGGCCGCGGCCCAGCCAGTCCCGCCACAACAGCGCGCCCGGCTCCGCGTTCGCGTGTTCGGCGCGATCCACGTACGCTCGGGCCTCATCCGGATGGCGGCTGAAATACCGTTCAGCGATCAGGCCGTGCCAATCGTGGAGCGGAGGCTCGACGCGGGCGGACATCAGGTCGCCGGAGACGATCTCGCGCGCCCAACCGTCGAAGAAAGCCATGTCGGTCTGCGATGCGCGATGAAGGAGGACGCACGGCGAGCTCGCGATCTGGGTGAAGTAGAGGATGCGGACGAGGACGGCCGCGGCGACGATCGCCATGAGGACGATCCGCCGCCGCGAGACCCACCACTGTTCGTCCGTCCACGTCGCACCCGCACCTGCGTGGGGCGCCGGACGCGGCTTCACGGCCGGCGCGACTACGACTTCGGCGACAGCTCGACCAGCCGGCGCATCTTGTGCTTCAGCCGGTGGATCTGCTTGCGGGTCTTCTTGAGGGACTTGCCGTCGCTCTTGCCGGCGAGCGCTGCTTTCTGGGCCTTGAGCGCGCGGACCTGCTTCTTCAGCTCGGGAATGCTCACGCCGGCGACGACCGCTTCGTGATGTCCGTGCCGGTCAATGCCCATGTGATGGCAGAGCACCTCGAGCAGCTTGTCCTTGTGCATCGCGATCGTTCCCTCGATATCGGGGAACTTCTCCTTCGCCAGCTCGCGCAACTCGGCGACGGTCTTCTTGTGCAGCTCCTTGTAGTCCATGGATCACCCTCCGTAATGGGACCCACAGTCTACCAGAGAGTTCCGGCGCCCGCTACGGGGGGGCTGGTGAGGAAGAGTCTACCGAAGCCGCACGACGGACCGCGTCTCTTCGGGCCCGCTCCGCGCGAGACGGATGTAGTAGATCCCGCTGGCGACCTCCGCGCCCGCGGCATCCGTCCCGTCCCAAGTTCCCGTGAGCGGTCCTGTCGCATGCCTCGCGGCGGTGAGACGCCGCACGAGCCGCCCGGAGACATCGTAGACGGCCAGGTTCACGGGGCTCTCCGCGGCATGGATGCGGATGTCCGTCTGCGATCGAAAGGGATTGGGGGCGGGCGGCGCCAGATGCCGCGCCGGCGGCCCGCCGGTGCCGGGCTCAACGCCCGTCGTCGTGCCGTGTCTCTGGCTCACGGCCATGAGGGCGCCCGCTGAGATGTAGACGCCGTCGAGCCCGCAGAGATAGCGCGAGTTCGCCATGTTCAAGAGCGATCCCGTCTGATCCCAGCGTCCGAACCCGGCCATCTCGTAGAACTCGCTGCCCGCGGTCTCTGTACCGTAAACGCGATACGCCATCGTGCCGTACCCGGGTCCGAAGGGGCCGAACACGACGTCACGAAACGTGGAGGCGTAGCGGCCCATGTTGCTTTCGGAAGCGTAGCCCAGGTAGTTCTCGAGGTGCATCTCCAGGACCGGGAACATGAAGTAGTGCGCGTAGTTGATCTGCTGCCAGCCCAAGTCCGAGCCCGAGACTTGATGCTTCCATCGGTAAGCGCTCGGCACGTCGGGATTCGTCTGGACGTGGGCAAGAAGCTCCGTCGCGATCGGCTCGGCGCGCTGCCTGTAGAAGTCGTTGCCGGTGATCTTCCACAAGTAATACGCGAGACGAAGCTGGTTCGCGCGGGGATGCGTGTAGCGCTTGTAGAGCCCCGTCCCCTCGTTGTCCCAGGCGGCGACCGGGTCGCCTCCCGCTCGAGCCGTCCACTTGGCGAGGAACTGATTCTCCAGGTATCCGCGCCAGAAATCAGCCTTCTCGCCGTACGACGGGTCCACGTCGCGATTCACATGAAAGGCGTATGCCACCAGCGCAACGTTGCCGTGCGTCATGGTCTCGTCGAGCTGATGGAGGTCGGTGCCGTAGTAGGAAGACGCCGGATCTTCGTGCCACCGCCAGTTCACGAAACCGTCCTGCGTGCCGTTGTCCCACGCATCGGCGAGATCGGCCCGATAGATCTCGCTGATCTCCGCGACGCGGTCGAGAAACGCGCGGTCCCCGGTGGCGCGGAGCGCAAGAAGAAGAGAGGCGGTGTAATCCCCTACGGATCGGCCGAGCGTGTACAGATCATCCTCGCCCGCGCGGGTGTCAATGAGCGTGCGGCTGTTCGACATGGAGGCGAGCAGCCGGTCGTACCACGCTCTCTCGGTCGGGCCGAGGCGGCTCGGGGTGAACGCGGGATCAATGCGAAGCGTCAGATCGTCGCCCGCGGACGACGCGCCCGCGGAGAGAGCGCCGTCGGCAGAGCAGAGGCTCGGCCAGGACGCTACCGTCAGGAGGCAGAACAGGACGAGGATTAACCCCGGCCCCGAATCCGTTCGCGTTCCGAACACCATGCTCCTCCCATCCACCACGGACCCGCTCCAGGCAGGTCCGGCCGGCAGCAACGTCGGTGCTCGTCCATCGCCAAGCGCGCCGCCGTGGTCGCTTCAACGGTTCGGCGCAATCCGGGCAGTATAGGGGACTCTATAGGCAAAGATCCGCAATTCGAACCGGGGCGCGGCGAACCCGAGTATCCCCCCGGGGCGCCACCTTTCGCATGGAACGGTCCACCGGCACGGCGTGGTTCGCGAGGGATCCGCGCAGCAAGGCGGTCATGGCGGATATCCGCGAGAAACAGAGAGTTCGGCTCGGTTCGACGGGCGCCTCCCGCGGATCTGCCGATGCGCAATGCCGGGGCATCGAGCCCGTGCAGGGCGCATCACCGGCAGGCGTTACACGAGCCGGGCCCCGCTGCCCGCACCCCCGGCAGATCTCCGTTGACTTGGGCCCGAAAGACCGCTTTCCTACGCTAGGAACCACCGTCGGCCTCCCGGCCGCGGCTAGCTGGGACACCTGCGGCTCCAGACCCCACGGCCGCCTCCGCCCAGGCAGATAATCAGATTCGCGACTGCGCAAGAACGTGCATGACCGGGGCGCGCCCAATGACGGATATGAAGGACTCGCGGTTGACGAATCCCCCCGAAGCCGGGGTTACCGCGCCGCCCTCCGAGAAGCAGGCCCCGAAAGACCGGCGCCGAGCCCCCGGGGGTCTGGCCTCGGTCGCGACGCGCAACGCCCTGGCGTCGGTCCTCGCTCGAGTCTCCGGTCTCATCGTGGCAGTCATCCTGACGCCGTTCATCCTTCACCGCCTCGGACGCGATCTCTACGGCGTCGCCGTCGCCGCGGGCTCGGCCTATGAATACGTCTCCCTTTTGCGCGGGGGGATGGGGGCCGCCCTGCGCCGGTACGTGACGATGCACCATCACGCCTCTCGCGACGAGGAAGCGCGGCGGTTCTACGCGACGGGCTTCTGGTGGGCCGGCGTCCTGAGAGTCGTCGTCCTCGTTGTCGCGATCTTGGTGGCGGAGCCGCTCACTCGCTTCCTCCGCATACCCGACGCCAACTTCGCCGATGCCGCCATGGGCATCGCGCTCATCCTCGTCTCGGCGGTGATTCTCGACTCGGCCATCATGCTGAACGTCCCGATCTACGCGACCGGGCGCACGGCGGCGCTTTCCTTCGTGCAGATGGGCACCGGCTGGCTCCGGCTCGCGGTCGTCGTGATCGCGTTCGGCCTCCTGGCGCCGAGCCTGACCGTCTACGGCGGCTCGCTGATCCTGATCGAGGGCATTCTCCTGGTCGCGCTCATCTGGATGGCGCAGCGCGCGCAGGTCGTCGGCGCCGCGATCCCCCGCCCCGATTTCGGGAATCGCGAGATCCGCCGGCAGCTCTTCTCGTACGGCGGTCTCGCGCTCCTCTCCGAAGCGGCGGCGTTGCTGTACCTCTCCACGGACATGCTCCTGATCGGGCGCTTCTACGGGCCGAGCGAGGTCACGCGCTACTCCCTGGGCACGCGCTGGTCACCGATGATCCTCGGATTCATCGCGGCATCCGTCACGTCGCTGACTCCACTGTTCACGCAGCTCGAGGCGCGCGGAGAGCTGCAGCGGAGCCGGCGCGCCCTCTCGCGCGTCGTCGCGGCCACGGCCGCTCTCGCCGTTCCCGCCTGTCTCGTCCCCTGCGTCGTGGGCGATCTCTTCCTCGTCCACTGGGTGGGTCCCGAGTACAGAGGCTCGGCCGTGTACATGATCGCCATGCTCGCCCCTTCGACCCTCGACGCGAGCCTGACCCCGGTCTGGATGGCTCTCATGGCGCGGGGTCGCATCGGTTGGATCGCGACGGGAGAGATCATCACCGCTGTCGGCAACGTGGCTCTGAGTCTCTTCCTCGCGCTCACCTGCGGCCTGGGACTCCTCGGTTTCGCGCTCGGAAACACGGCCGCGCTCCTCGCGAAGAACCTCATTCTCCGCCCGCTCGCGAGCCGGCGAGATCCAATGATGCCGTCGCTCGGGGAGTTCCTCCGCCCTCTGCCGCGGGCGTTCCTCGGCTCGGCGCCGGGACTGCTCGCGCTGTTCCTGCTGCGAAACGTTTACGGGGGAGGCCTCGTTCAGGTCATCGTGGCCGGAGTCATTGGATTCGTCGTGTGCTTGGTGGGTTCTTCGCTCCTCGCCGTCGGCCGGAGCGAGATCCGGGCGCTGATCAAGTCGTTCTCCCAGACCCCGGAGCCGGGCCGTACTGTCGGCGGAGGTCCTGGCGGCTTTCCGTTCAGCCGCTCGAGGTGACCCCTGAACGAGATCGCATTCGACTGGCGCGAGGACCTTCCATCCGTCCTTCGGCTGGAATCCCATTGGGACGAGCTGCTGGCATCATGGGACGTTGACTGCGTCTTCCTTCGATGGGACTGGATCCGGACGTGGCTTCGCGTTTTCGGCGGCGACGTGCGTCTGCTCGTGGGCCTGGCGACAAAGGACGGCAGGCCGGTCGGCCTCGCGCCCTTGATGATCGTCAGATGGCGCGCGAGCCGCGCGGGGCCCTGGGTCCGCAGCGTGCGGTTCCTCGGCGACGGCGTTCTCTGCCCGGATCATCTCGTCCTGCCGGTGGGCGCGGGGAGCGAGGAGGCCTATGCCGCGGCGCTGCATCGAGAGCTTCAGGCGCGCCGGGCGGAATGGGACCGCGTCGAGCTGCGCGATCTCCTCGAGAGTCACCGGGGGTGGCGCGCTTTCGAGCGGGTCGCTTCGTCCGATGGCGCGCCCGTCGAGGTCGTGCAGCGAACGCACTGCCCCTACGCCGCCCTGCCGGTCTCATGGGACGAATACCTCTCCGGCCTGAGCCGCCACCGGCGCGCATCGGTGCGGCGCGAGATGAAGCAGTTCGAGGGCGCCTTCACGGCCGGCTTGACGGAACCGGGATCCGTACGGGATGTGGACCGCGCGATGGAGACGCTGGCCGACCTTCACTCGCGGACATGGCGGGAGAGAGGCCAGACGGGGATCTTCCACGACCCTCGTGTCCGCCTCTTCCACGGCATCCTCGCGCGCCGCGCCTTCCGATCGAACACGCTCTGGATGCTCTGCCTCCAGGCGAACGAACGCACGGTCGCGGTGAGCTACGGCTTCAAGACGAAGCACAGGGTTCACGGCTATCAGCACGGCTTCGATCCCGAGTACCGCGGCTACGGCGTCGGCATGCTGGTTCGGATCTACGGCATCCGGCGCGCGATCGAGCGCGGGATCTCCGAATGGGACTTCCTCAGGGGAACGACCGCCTACAAATACACCCTCGCCCCGACCGGCGAACGGCGCGGGCATGACGTCATCGTCCACAGCCGGAGGTGGCCCGACAGGGCCGCGACGCTGGCGTCCGGCGGGCGGGCCCTCACGGGACGCCTTCTGCGCAGGGCCCTCACGAACAGCAGGATTGATGCGCTCAAGCGCCTGCTGCGGATCCGGGACTAGGCGGACGGATGGCCCGCGAATCCGGTGGAAAGATCCGAGTGCTCTTCCTCATCGGGGGGATGGGGCCGGCCGGCGCTGAGCGGCAAGCCGGCCTGCTGCTGCACCATCTTCCCAAGGATTGCTTCCAGGTGCGCCTCGCCTGCTTCCGCGGCCCCGCGGAGGTCTTCGAGGGCCTGCGCGCGTCCGGGGTCGCCGTGGATCTCCTCCCGCCGCCGAGCCGGTTCGTCTGGCCGATCTCGACGCTGCGCTTTCTACGACGGACGATCCGAGAACACGGCGTGGACATCGTGCACGGCTTCCTCCCGACGCAGGCGGCCCTGGCGCCCGCGCTCAGGCTCTTCGATCCCGCGATCCGCGTGATCACGAGCCGCAGAAGCCTCGACGAGTACGTGAGCCCGCGCGAGCTTCGCCTGATGCGCTTGACGCGGAGATGGTCCACGGCGATCGTCGCGAATTCAAAGGCCGTGGCGGAGAGCGTGCGGCGCCTCGAGGGCGATCCCGGAGACCGCCTGCTCGTCATCCCGAACGCCATGCCTCTGCCGCCGCCGATCAGCCCCGGTGAACGATCCGAAGCCCGCAGCCGCCTCGGCTTGGCCGAGGAGGATTTCGTGGTCGCCTACCCCGCCCACTTCCGGCGCGGCAAGGGCCACGACTACCTGCCGGAGATCGCGCGCGGCCTCGTCTCCGTCGTGCCGCGCGCGAGGTTCGTCCTGGCGGGCGACGAGCAGAGCAACGCCGAGTACCGGCGCAATTCCGAGATCGCCCGCGCCGCGGTGGCGGCGCTCGGCCTAGAGGATTACTTCCGCTTCCTCGGCATGGTGCCGAACAGCCGCCCCGTGCTCGCCGCCGCGGACGTCGTTCTGAACCTCTCGGACATGGAGGGGATGAGCAACACGATCATGGAGGCGATGGCCGTCGGTCTGCCGCTCGTCGCCACCGAGGTCGGCGGCACGCCGGAACTCGTCGTGGATGGGCGGGAGGGATGGCTGGTGAAGCCTCGCGACGTCGGGACGGCCACGAAGCGACTCGCAGATCTCGCCGCCGACCCGGCGCGACGCCTCCTCATGGGGCAGGCGGGCCATGCGCGGATCGCGGGCGAATTCGGTCTCGATAGGATGATCGGCGCCTACGCGGAACTCTACGAGCGGGTGGCCCGGCGCCGGGCGCCTGGCCTATAATGCCGTGACCTTCGTCGGCCTTGTCGGCGATTTCTTCTGGAGAGCTCTCACATGAACTCGACTGACGCGCTCGTAAAGCTCCTCGTGACCGAAGCCGGCTTCCGATCGGAGGAGAGGGCGCGGTACTACTGCACGTCCGTCTACAGGGACACCCCCCTCAAGGACGCGGCCGTACTCGAGATCGGCTGCGGGCTCGGATGGTTGAGCCTCTACGCCGCATGCGAAGGCGCTCGCCGCGTCGTCGGGCTGGAGCCGGAAGCGGATGGATCGTCGGGCGGCGAGGTTGCCGAGTTCAAGCGGATGGGGGCGAAGCTCGGGCTCGGGCAGATCGAGGTGCGATCCGAGACGATCCAGCAGTACGACCCGGGGCAACAGCGGTTCGACGTCATTCTCATCAGCGCGGCGGTCAACCACCTCGACGAGCAAGCCTGCATCAACCTGAAGCGCAGCGAAGAGGCCAGGAACATCTACCGGACGCTTTTCCGTCGGTTCCACGAAGTCATGAATCCCGGGGGGCGGATCATCATCACGGAGAGTTCCCGTTACAACCTCTGGGGAGCGGTCGGCATCAAGAACCCGTTCGCCCCGCAGATCGAGTGGCGCAAGCACCAGTCGCCGCGGATCTGGATCAAGCTCCTGCGCGAATGCGGATTCCGCGATGCTTCGCTGGCCTGGAGGATGCCGCGCGCCCTCGAGCCGCTCGGAGCGCTGACGGCCAACGAAGCGGTCGCTTATCTCATCTGGAGCCGCTTCATCCTCATCATGTCCCGGAGCTGATCGCCGGGCGCTGCCCCGCTCACTGGTTCCAGATCAAGGACTCGCACTCCGTGCCCGGCGGGCAGAGCGCGAGCGAGATCCGCTGCCCGTTGTCGTCCGTGAACCTCACGATCATCGTGTCGCCCTGATTCACCGTCTCGAGGGGCTGCTCGGCCGGCGCGCCGTTCGTCGTCACGTGAATCAGCGTTGAGAGCACGACGGTCTGGGACACGGGCGTCGTCACGTATTCGAGCCGCCAGTCACCCGTAGGGTTCGCGTCCCCGCCGACATCCGGGCTGTTCCTCTCGGCGTACACGTCGTCCTGGAGCCGGCACGTCCCCGCCTGCGACGGCGTGAAGTTCTTGCCGTTCACAAAGAACTCGAACGAGTTGGCGCCCGGGCTGTAAGTGTCGTAGTACTGAGTGGGCTCGTTCTCGTTGTAGTTCGAATCGTGCGCCTGCTGCCATCCCCAGTTGGCCGTTGATCGGTTGTTTGTGCCGCCGACGAGCCGGACCTCGGTGTTGGCGCCCCCGTTGACCCCCAGGAAGAAGATCCTCGCGGATGAGTCGCCCCGATTGACCGTCGCCTGGGTCGTGTTGCGGCCGCGGAAGACGCCGCCGTAATTCAAATCGCCGAGGATGACCGACAGGTCGCCGTTGACGACGGGCCTGTCCACGCAGTGATACAAGACTTTGAGCGTGTCATCGCTCACGGGCGTGTTCATCACGACACGATCCTGCACGAGAATCCAGTCCGGCCTGTAATACACCCAGCGGCGCGTGACGCTCGAGGCCCGGGTCTGATACGACCGGCTCATGTCGGCCTCGATGAGGACGTAGCTGTCCGTGCTCTGGTACTTCGTGATCTCGCCGCCGAAGGCGGGCGCGTCGGGGCCGTTCTGGCATTCGGGCCACTTCTGGGCGCCGACGGTGCGGCTCCCGTCCTCCTGCCCCCCGTCGTTCGGATACGGGAAGCTGTGGCCGTGGCAATCGCTGTAGCTCCCCCAGCTCTGGCCCGGACTCTCGATGAGGAGGGCGTTGTGCGCGACGGTCCTGAGATAGTAAGGCTCGTACTGCCCGTCCACGTCGGTCAGATACTCCCCCGAGTCAATCAGCAAACAGTCCTTGTTGCGGGAGACCACGAAGTGCCCCAGCGGGCGATCACCGTTGTAAGGGAAGAGTAGCGGGCCGCAGAAGAACCCCACCATGACGTCCTGGGATGTCGGTGAAAGGTTGTAGCCGCTCCGGCCGATGTAGACGCCCGACTGGTCGTCGTAGTAATCGAGCTGCCTCTCCGTCAAGCCGCCGGTCAGCAAGCCGGACTGCGGCTTCGCGGGGTCGTGGTAGAAGAGATACAGGTAGAGGTCGTCGCAGTAATCGGACGGACAGTTGAGCGCGGTGTCGTCCATGGACTCCACCAGGGCCTGCGAGTTGCGGTGATTGAGCCGCGAGCCGAAGTAGGAGAACAGAAACAGCGGGTCGGAGAGCGTGTAGTTGTACTTGCTCGGGCTCCTGAGGAAGTTCCTGTCCGGCCGCAACCGCGCCACCCACGCGTCGGGCAGGTGGGAGACGAAGACGGAGGTGAACGGATTCCAGTCCGTGTAGTTGCGAATGGACTCGATGAAGAGCAACAACGGCGAGGTTCTCTTGCCTGGATACGACTCCACCCAGCCCATGGGGCTCACGGCGTCGAGGCAATCGCAATGCCCGTCGTTGTAGTTGTTGATGTAGTCCTCGAAGATGGTCCGGATCTCGGAGTTGGTGACGGATCCATAGGTGGACGCGTCGTCCACGATCGCGAACGAGTAGTACCAGTTCCAGCTGTGGAGGAAGTACCAGAGTCCCGGCGAGAAGGGCCAGTTCCGCGCCGATGTCGCGAGGGCCGTGCTGATGGATGTCTTCTGCTGCGCCGTCAGCTGGTCGTAGCACCAGTCGTACACGAGCGCGAGCGTCGAGGTCTCCCCCGGCCCGCTTCCGGATGAGGCGGTCTGTTGCCCCTGCCCCAGCGCCCACATCGCAACCTCGATTGCGCGGGTCGCGTACGCCGTGTTTCCCGTGAGCAGGTACAGGGCCGCGATGTCGTCCATGTACTGCGCGGTCTTGTAACCCGAGCCGACAGCGTCGGACGCCAGGCGCTGATCCGCCCAGGCTCTCCACGTCTGGAGCTTGGCGTAGTTCTGCGTCTGCGGATTGTTGGCCAGGCTTCTGATCGCCACGAGATCGTTCGAATTGACGAAGAGACGCGGATGGCCGATCTGGCCGTAGTTGACGGTGACGGCCGCCCGCGCGCCCGGCGCGAGCAGCAGGAGGAAGCACACGATGGCGGCCGCCGGGCGAGCCCATGGCGCGATGGCCGAGGAACGACGCTGCCGACGACGCTGGGTCACCGCGTCAGCGAAGCTGAGCATGGTGTGACTCCTCCTTGAGTCTTTCAATCGCGTGATGGCGAGCCGTCTGAGTTCGAATGCCCTGCGGAGTCGGTAGCGGACGCCGGATCGAAACCTCCGAAAACGCACCAAAGCCGGCGAGCCGCGCGCCCGGTGTCTTCCGGATCCCGCCGGATCCTGCCCTCTGGAAACCGAGCCTAGACGAATTTCCGGATGCCGTCACGCCCCTTGTCCCGATCCCCGCCCTCGATCTAGACGGCCTCGCCGACCGCCCGGCAAGGCGATCCCCTCCCGCCCGCGATGAGCATCAGAGGTCTCCCGGTGCGCCAGGTCGCACGATCGGTGCCATGCCGGCCACTTCGAGGCGGACCTCGCGCTTGTCGCTGGCGCCGTTGGCGCGGGCGCGACGGGGTCCGGGCAGCGGGCATCGAAACCCGGCGACCGGGCCCGAGTTCGTGATGCGGAGTGCAACGCCGGCCTATCGCCTTGCAGCACCCCTTCTCTCGAGGTGATATGTTTTCCGGAAACCGACTTCCTTCGAGGGTTATCGAAGACGCCATGTGGAGCGGGCTCAGAAACACCGTCCGATGGGGTGCCGCCTGCCTGATCGCCCCAACACGGCTGCCGCGATGGTACGCCGGGCGCCGGCGCTTGGGCGGGCGCTGGGGACTCATCCTCCGCTACCACAGGGTGATTCCGGCGGACGAGCCCCTGGCCTTATACCGGATCGGCATCGGCGCGGATCTGTTCAAGACCCAGGTCGCTTGGCTCGCCTCGCGGTACCGGATCGTCTCGCTCCAGGAGTTCCTCTGGTGGCTGGAGACGGAGAAGACCCCCACGACGGACCTCGCCGTCCTGACGTTCGACGACGGTTACACCGACAACCTGACCGAAGCCGTTCCCGTGCTCCAATCGCACGGCCTCACGGCCGCCTTCTACATCAGCGCCGCGGGGCTCGACGACGCGATGCCGTACTGGCCGGAGATTCTCGGGAAGGCGCTCGAGCTGACCGAGGCGCAGACGATCGCGCCGGATCCCGCCCATGAATGGAACACCGGGTGGGCGATCCGCACCCGGCAGGAGCGAGCCCGCGCCTGCCTGCAGATGATCGCGCGCATCCGCAAACTCCCCGCGGCCCGCATCGCCGAGGCTATGGAGAGCACGCTCGAAGCGCTCGGCGTCGAACGCGAGCGCGCGCTCGCGGCATCCCCTCGCGTTCTGGCCGATCACCAAGTCCGCACCCTGGCGGCCGCAGGATTCACGATCGGATCCCACACCGTCAGCCATCCCTATCTTCCGGCGGAGGATGAGGACCGACAGCGATCGGAAATCGTCGAGTCGCGACGGCGGCTCGAGCAGGTCGTCGGGGGCCCGGTGCTGGATTTCTGCTATCCGGGCGGCGGCTACACGGCCGTCACGCGCCGATTGGTGAGCGCGGCCGGCTACCGTTCCGCAACGACGACCGATGCCGGCGTCGCCGGCGCCGGCGATGATCCGTTCCTCCTGCCAAGGCTGGGCATCGGTCAAGCGCTGGCTTCGAACCCGATCGGACGCTTCTCGCCCGTTCTACTCGAGACGGAGATCTCGGGTCTCTTCACGGCGGCTCGACGCAGACTGCAAGCACCGCCTGTTCGCGCCTGACTCGGTGGAATCTGCTAACATCCGCTGTCTGGGACTACCGCCCGGGCGGCCCTCGTGACGTTTCCTCGCACGCGTCGCCTGCGGCGCCGGAGATCCGAATATCTCATGGACCGTATTGGCCGGACGGAGCTGAAGTCTTGGCGCACCAACCGACTCCCGCGATGATGGAAACGAAGGAAATGCTCCTGAATCTCTTGGCCCGATCCGAGCGGGTTCGCAATCCTCTTCGCCGAATCCGGGGGGTCGGCCGCGCCCTGGACATCGAGAGCCTCGCCGCCTCCACGCTCGACCGGCTTCGGGTCCGGAGGGAGTTCATCGGCGACGACCGGATCCGCGATGCCGTGCTTCTCGAGATCGGCTCCGGACGCAACTGCGGCCTTGCGGTGCTCCTCCTCAGTCTTGGCGCGCGCCGCCTCGTCAACGTCGAGGTTGATTCGTACGGCTTCATCGCCCGCGCCGACTTCTACAGGCGCCTCGCCGAGCTTGCCGCCGAGCAGGGGCTTCCGATCTCCTGGCCGCCGAGGGGGATCCTCGTGGACCCGGACGGAAGGACGATCCGTCATGATCCCGAGCTGATCACCTTGCACCTGGGTCGCTCCGCGGAGTCCGTCCCCGAGCCGGACGGCTCGATTGACCTGAGCTTCAGCGTCGCGGTCCTGGAGCACGTCCGCCGAGAAGCGATGGCGCCGGTCGCCCGCGAGCTTCATCGCCTCACCCGGCGCGGCGGAATCGGCTATCACCGCGTGGATCTCGTAGACCACTACACGCGGAACGAGCGTCCCTTTCGGTTCCTCAACTTCAGCGAGCGCCAGTATCAGCGGATGTTCGGCAACAGGGGCAGCTCGTCCAACAGGATGCGCATGGATGAGATCGAGCAGACCTACCGGAACGCCGGCTTCGCCGGCGTGTGGAGCGAGGACATCCAGCGGTATCCGGACAAGGCTCTGTTCATGCGGTGGCAGCGGGACTTTCACGAGGATTTCAGAAACCGCGATCCCGAGTCGCTCCGGGCGATCTCCTTCATGCTCGTCGCCCGGAAGGACTGAAGAGCCGGCCGAAGAGGACCAGCCTTGTCACTCGAGAACGGCCCCGCACAACGCCCCATCGCGCGAAGGCGCCGGATCGCCTACGTATTCACTGACATCCCCGATCAAGCCGGCATTTTCTCCTTCGCCGAACTGGATGAGATGTCCCGGCGGGGATTCGAAATCGAGATCTTCTGTCTGCGAACCCGCCTCACCGATTCCGAGGGCGGCCGCGACCTCCTCCGGCGCTTCCGCGTCCACCGAGAAGGCTACCTCTCGCCGAGGGCGCTCGGCGCGCTCGTGCGCCTCGCGGCGCGCCACCCGGGCCGCTTCCTCCGAAGTCTGGCCGCGGCCATCGTGGAGACGGCGCCTCAACCGAGGCTCCTCTTCAAGACGCTCGGCGTGCTTCCGAAGTGCTGCTTGTTCGCGCTCGAGATGCCACGCTCCCGCGTTGACTGGATCCAGGCCTATTGGGCGAGCCTGCCGGGACGCGCCGCTTGGTGGATCTCACGCTTCACCGGCATCCCGTACGGGTGCTGGGCGCACGCCGGAGCCGACATCTACAACCGCGGCTATCAGACGCTTCCGGCACTGAGACGCACCCTGGGCGAGGCCTCGCTCGTCCTGACCTGCAACCGGAAGAACGTGGACTACTTCGAACAGGTTCTCGATGCCGTCACCCTGGAGCGGGTCCACTACCAGCCGCACGGGATTGACGTGGCGTTCTTCGCACACACCGATGCTCCCCGGACCGGCGGCGAGTGCATCGCAGCGCGCGCGGGGCAGGAGACGACCGCCCCCGAGATCCGCCTTCTTTCCGTGGGGCGTCTATCCGCCACGAAGGGGTTCCACGTCGCGGTGGATGCGTGCCGCATCCTCCGCGACCGCGGCCTGGCGTTTCGATACAGGATCATCGGCGGTGGGCGCGAGCACGAACCGCTCGACTCCCTCATCCGCCGGTTCGGCCTGGAAGGATCGGTCACGCTTCTCCCTCCCTGCGCGCAAGCGGATCTCGTACCGCAATATCAGTGGGCCGATCTGTTCCTCGTCCCGAGCATCGTCGGCCGGGACGGCGAGCGCGACGGCCTGCCGAACGTGGTCCTCGAGGCGATGGCGAGCGGCCGTACCGTCATCGGCTCGGATGCGGTGGGAATCCCGGAAGCGGTGCTCCCCGATCGAACCGGGCAGCTCGTCCCGCCCGGCGATCCAGTAGCGCTGGCGGACGCCATCGAGAAGCTGGCCCGGTTCCCCGAGGAGCGTCGAAGGCTCGCGGAGGGCGCTCGCAGGCTCGTCGAAGAACGTTACGCGCGGGAGCGCTGCATGGACGGCCTGGCTGGAATCCTGAGCGCGGCCATCCCGGCCCCGCGCGCGGAGGATACGACTCCTTGTGCGGGATAGCCGGGGCCTTCTCCGCGGGTGACCCTCGGGCCTGGCGCCCGCTCGTCGAGAGCGTGTGCGCGAGCCAGCGCCGGCGCGGTCCGGACAATGAAGCGATCGAGGAGATCGCCTGCCCTCCGGGCGCGGCGATCCTCGGGCACAACCGGCTCTCCGTCATTGACCTCTCGGCGGCCTCGAACAACCCCCTCTGGGACACGGATCGCCGCTGCTGCCTGATCTTCAACGGCGAGATCTACAACTACGTCGAGCTCAAGGCCGAGCTCACATCGCTCGGGCGCCGGTTCCACACCGCCGGGGACGGCGAGACGATCCTCGAGGCGTACAAGGAGTGGGGTTTCGACGCGCTCCACCGGCTGAACGGGATGTTCGCGTTCGCTCTTCTCGACATCGCGAAGCGGCGCCTCTGGCTGGTGAGGGACCGGTTCGGGGTGAAGCCCCTCTACTACCGCCTCCAGGGCGACGCCATTCTCTTCGCCTCGACCTGCACGGCGATCGCGCGCTCGCTCGGGCTGGCGCCGAATCTCGAGTATGTCTCGCGCGGGGCGAGGTTCTGGGTCTACGAGGACGACAGCGACATCGCCCCCTACGACGGGATGCAGGCGCTGCCGCCGGGCCACTTCCTCGTCGCGTCCGCGGAAGGCGAGGGACGGTTGACCGTCGCGCGGCATCGGTTCTACGACCTTAGCGAACGAGTTCCCGCGGCTGTCGAGGAGCTGGCGACGAAGCCCCTCCGGACGGTGGTCCCGATGTTGTCCGACCTCATCGAGAACGCCGTGGAGATCCGCTTGCGCTCCGACGTGCCCGTGGGGATATCCCTGAGCGGGGGGCTCGACTCCTCCACGATCGCCGCCTTCGTCGCCGAGAGACACGCGGACGTCACCGGCTTCTGCTTCGGTCACCCGGACGATCGTGACTCGGAGGGCCCCCTGGTCGAGCAGCTTCGCCGGAAGACCGGGATCAAGGTGGAGTACATCCGCCCCTCGACCGACGAGATCATCCGCGGATTCTGGAGCGCGCTCGATGCGCAGGACGGACCGTTTCCCGGAGGGAGCATCGTCGCCCAGTACCTCGTCTTCCGTGCCGTCAGGGAGCGCGGGGTGAAGGTGCTCCTCGGCGGACAGGGGGGCGACGAGATCTTCATGGGATACCGGAAGTACCTGGTCTTCCGGTTGCGAAGACTCCTCGGCGAGCGCCGCTATCCCGAGGCGCTCGGCTTCGCCGCGGAGCTCCTGCCCACGTTCTTCGCCGAGATGCGGAGTCTCAGCCGTTACTGGTCGCTGCGTTCGCGGTACTCCGGCGGCTCTCCGGTGCGCGGGGCGCTGGCGCTGCCGGAGCCGAGCCCTCTGGCTCTCGGCCATGCCCCCTCGCGCCCCGGCTGGGTGCGACAGATGGAGGACGTGACGCGCTTCAGCCTGCCCACGCTGCTGCGGTACGAGGACCGGAACTCGATGGGCCACGGTGTCGAGTCGCGCCTTCCGTTTCTCGACTTCCGCCTGGTCGAGATGGGCCTCGGGCTCCCCGAGAGCCTCAAGGTGCGTGGAGGGTTCGGCAAGTGGATCCTCCGCCGGGCGGTGAACGGAAGGATCCCGGATTCCATCCGGCTGGCGCGCTACAAGCGCGGCTTCGACGTGAACGAGAGGCGCTGGATCGCGCACGGGCTCGGAAGCTCGATCCGGAGGGGGCTGGAGGAGCGCGCCGCGTCGGTTCGGCCCTGGCTGCGCGAAGGGCGGGAGATCGCATCCGCCTTCTCCGACGAGAGGCTCAGCGCCCATCCGATGGCCCTCTGCGAGGCGATCACCCTAGCCTGGCTCGCCGAGCGCACATCGGGCGCGACGGGACGCTCGACAGAGGGGCGGTCGTGAGGATCCTGCAGCTCATCGCCCACACGGCCATCGGCGGTGCGGAGAGCTTCGCGCACGACCTCGCGTGCGATCTCGCGCGCCGCGGACACGAGGTCCTCCTCCTGTCGAACCGGATCAACGGCCCGCTCTTCGACCGGCCCCGTCCCGAGGGGATGAGCGTCGCCGGCCTCGACCGCGTGAGCCGTCTCGATCCGCGCATCGTGTCCTTCCTCGGCGGCTGGGTCCGGTCCTTCCGGCCTCACATTCTCCACTCGCACAACTTCGAGGCGAACACCTGGGCCCGCGCGATCGGGATCCTCTTTCCGCGTCTGCCCATCGTGTGCCACGAACACAGCGGCCAGAAGATCCGGCAGCCGCGCCACCGCGATCGCCTGGATCGCTTGCTGCACCGAAGATCGGACGTCGTCTTCGTGGTGAGCCGGGAGTTGCGGGAGCTGATCGCCGCCCGGCGCCTGGCGCACGGGCGGGTCGTCCGCTTCCTGGCGAACGGCGTGAACGCCGAGCGGTTCCTTCCGCCCGAGGGAAGCGTCCGCTCCCCCTCCGAGGTCGTCTGCACGGCGACGCTGACTCCCGTCAAGAACCACGTGACACTCCTGGCCGCATGGCGGAAGGTCGTCTCGGCGCGCCCGGAGGCGACCCTCACGCTCGTCGGCGAC
>JAGVPR010000157.1 GCA_020052115.1 Candidatus Eiseniibacteriota bacterium | reverse complement strand
GTGCCCGACAGCACGGCGAGCGTGGGCCAGTTGGCGGCGGGGGCGACGGCGACCGCGGCGGCGGCCTTCCGAATCCAGGTGGCGACGGACTCCATCCCCGCGGCGCGCCTCCTTCTCGCCGACGCGGCGGGGACGTTCCTCTCGAGAGCCCTGGATTTCGTTCCGCCGAGCCCGACGGACAGCATCTGGACGGCGAACTCGCCTTCCTCGATCACCTTGAGCTGGCGGCTTTCGGACGATACCGACATCGAGGGCTATTACCTGTACCGGAGCCTCTCGAGCTCCGGACCGTTCGAACGCGTACACGACGAAGTGAACGGCATGGCCTACTACCGGGACGAGAATCTCCCTGCATTGACCCGCTTCTACTATCAGATCGCCACGGTGGACAGCTCGGGGAACCACAGTCAGCTCTCTTACATGATCGCGGCATCCACGTCCGTGCCGCTCATGACCGGCTGGCCCGTTCAGGTGGACGGCAACGGGAAACCGTCGGGGCCGGCCTTTGAGGATCTGAACAGCGCGACGACGAGCGACGGCAGCATCGAGATCGTGAGCGGCGGCGGGCATCTCTACGCCCTCGAGGCCGACGGCCGCGAGTACGTGGATGGTGACCGCACGGCCGTGACGCTCGGGATCTTCTCTAAGCGGGGCAGGACGATCTGGTCCACTCCGGCGATCGCCGACATTGACAAGGACCACAGCAAGGAGATCGTGGTCCAGTCTTGGGGCGACTTCCAGATCTCCGGGGACGAATCGCTGTTCGTCTTCGACGGGACGTTCGCCAAGGTCAAGCCGAACTGGCCCCGCAAGATCGTCAACGGCAACTGGGGATCGCCCGCTGTCGGCAACATTGACGCGGACGCGAACCTCGAGATCGTCGCGGTGGCCGGCAAGTACGTGTACGCATGGAACAGCAACGGGACGGAGGTCCGCGACGGTGACGGCGACCCGACGACGAACGGGATCTTCGCGGTCGTCTCGGACTTGGCATTCGCCCTCTACGGATCGCCGGCCCTGGCGAACATCATGGGGGACAGCCGCGATGAGATCATCGTCGCGGAGCGAGTGAGCGGAAACCCCACTCCGGTGACGAACCGGGTCCATGTCTACCAGGGGAGCGGAACGCCGGCGCCCGGCTTCCCGAAGGTCATCGGCTATGCCTCGACGGCTTCTCCCGCGGTCGCGAATCTGGACGGATCGTCGGATCCGGGACCCGAGATCATCGTGGCCACAGGCGACAGCGTCCTCGTGTTTCATAGCGACGGAACGGCGATGCTCGGCGGGCCTCCCTACTCGACGCTCTACAACTTCAACAACTTCACCCAGAATAACGACATGATGTCCTCGCCTGCGATCGGCGATCTCAACGTGGACCGGAGCCTCGATATCGTCATCGGATCCTCGACCGGCATGGTCTTCGCCTGGACCGGGAGAACCGGCCAGATACTTCCGGGCTGGCCGGTTCAGGTCTCCACGACGGACAGCGACCTCGGATCTCCGGTCATCGCGAACCTCGACAATGACCCGGAGCTCGAGGTGCTCATCACCGACGACAAGGGTTACGTGCACGGCCTCAACCACGACGGCACGCTCCTCGAAGGCTGGCCGTACAAGACAGGGAACGGCATCTTCGGATCACCGGCGATCTGGGACATGGACGGCAACGGCACCACGAATGTGGCCTTCTCGAGCAGCGACCAGTTCATCTACCTGCTGGAGCTGCCGACCGTGCCGTTCGATCCGCTCGATGTCGAAGCTCACCCCTGGCCGAAGTTCCGGCACGACTCGAGCAACAGCGGCTGGCTCGAACGCGACCAATTCGTCCCGGTGGCGCTCGCATCCCTGACCGCCCAGCACCGGGGCGGCGGGACGGTCGCTCTCGGCTGGCAGGCGACGTCGGAGTATCAGGAGTTCCGGGTATACCGCCAGCTCGACGGGGGGACGCAGGTCCGCGTGGGCTCCGTTTCCGGGCGCACGGGCTCGGGATACCTGACGTATTCCTTCGAGGACAAGGACGTGCCGGACGGCCGATACCTCTACTGGATCGGTGCGGTGGCTCGTGACGGCGGGACCGAAGAGAAGATGGGCCCCATGCGAGTCGAGGTGGCGACGGCGGGGCTCCCGCTCGTCGCCGAGCTGCTCCAGAACAGCCCGAACCCGTTCAATCCCTGGACGACGATCCACTATCGAGTGCCCGGATCGCTCGGAAAGGCACGCCTTTCGCTCCGCATCTACGCCGTATCCGGCCGCCTCGTCAGAACACTCGTGGACGGTCCGCAGGAGCCGGGACAGCATTCGGTGACCTGGGACGGCCGTGACGGGGACGGTCGGGCCGTCGCGTCGGGGCTCTATCTCTACCGGCTCGAAGGCGCCGGCGTTTCGATCACGCGGAAGATGAGCTTGCTCCAATGAGCGCGGGCAGCGTCCGCGTCCGCTTCGCGCCGAGCCCCACGGGGCATCTGCACGTGGGGGGGGCGCGGACGGCGCTCATGAACTGGCTCTTCGCCCGGCATCACGGCGGCGTCTTCATTCTGAGGATCGAGGACACCGACCGCGAGCGTTCCACGCCCGAGGCGACCGCCGCGATCCTGAGCGCCATGCGCTGGCTCGGACTCGACTGGGACGAGGGACCGCAGACGGGGGGCCCGTCAGGTCCCTACTTCCAGTCGGAGCGGCGAGCCTCGTACGCCGAGGCCGCGGGCCGCCTTCTGGCAGCGGGGCACGCCTATCGCTGTTACTGCACGCCCGAGGAGCTGGAGGCTCGCCGCGGAGAGCAGCTCGCGCGCGGCGCCTCCCCGCGCTACGACGGGCGGTGTTTCGAGCTTCCGGAGTCCGAGAGGCTGCGGGTCGCGGCAGAGAGGGGACCGGGGGCGGTGCGGCTCCGCATGCCGCCCGGCGAGACGTCGTGGGACGATGTCACACGTGACACGGTGCGCTTCTCGCACGACGAGCTGGACGACATCGTGCTGCTCCGCTCGGACGGGCTCCCCACGTACAACTTCGCCGCGGTCGTGGACGATGCCGCGATGCGAATCACGCATGTGATCCGCGGCGACGACCATATCTCGAACACGCCGCGCCAGATCGTGATCTACGGCCTCCTCGGCATCGAGCCTCCTCGCTTCGCCCACGTGCCGATGATCCTCGGACCAGACGGCAGCCGGCTCTCGAAGCGGCACGGAGCCACATCGGTCGAGGCGTTTCGAGACGAGGGGTTTCTTCCCGAGGCGATGGTCAACTTCCTGGCCCTTCTCGGGTGGGCGTATGACGGCAAGCAGGAACTCTTCGATCGCGAAGACCTGGTCGCCAAGTTCGATCTCGACAGGGTCGGAAAGAACCCTGCGATCTTCAACTACGAGAAGCTCGAGTGGATGAACGCCGTGTACCTGCGCCGGCTCTCCCTGGATGAGAGAACGCGCCTCGCGCTGGCCGAGATCGAGACGGCGGGCCTTGCACGGCCGGCAACCGCGCCCGTGTTCTACAGCCGCCTCGTCGAGGCGATCGGCGAGCGGCTTCGACGGCCGAGCGATGTGCTCGTCCACGGAGCATTCGCGCTTCGCGACGAGGTGACCTTCGAGCCCGAGGCATGGGCGATGGTCGTGTCCGAGCCGAAGGCGCGAGACCGGCTCTCGGCCGTGGCGGAGTGCCTGGAACGCCTACCCGAGGTGAGCGCGGCCGCCGCGGAGTCGGCAATCCGTGCGCTTGCAGCCGAAATGGGCGTCAAGGCGGGTGAGCTGATCCACCCGTCTCGCGTCGCGCTCACGGGCTCGCGGGCGAGCCTCGGGATCTTCGACGTGATGGAGATCCTGGGGAAGGAGCGGGCGGTGGCGCGACTTCGGGGAGCGGCCTCCCGATTGTGAAGGGCGGCGGCCCGAGGCGAATGGGGCCCGCCGCGTCCGTCGCTCGACGACCCTCTTGCACGCGGCCTGACGGTATCCTATGCTCGCGGTTCGTTGTGGCCACAGGCTCGACTTGGGGAGTCGTCCAGCGGCAGGACACTAGACTCTGGATCTAGGTACCGGGGTTCGAATCCCTGCTCCCCAGCCATCTCGCGGAAGCCGGGGGAGCTGAGCCTGCAGGCCCTGTCAGGATTACTCGGCGCTATCGTCTAGTGGTTAGGACGGGTGGTTCTCAGCCATCAAACCGGGGTTCGACTCCCCGTAGCGCTACCAGTTCTGCAGAGCCGGCCGCCGGCCTCGGCGACCGGCTCGCATCTTTTTGCCGAGTAGCAGCTTAGACCGCTGCGGTCCCCCCCCTCATGCGGGATGCTCCTCGCGCCCCGGCGACGCCGCTCGCGACGTGAAAAACGTTGCACCGTCTTCGTCCACGGATTATCTTAAGTAAAGAAGGACTAATTCGGTTCTATATGAGAGATCAACGGACGGGAAGGGCTCGATGCTGAGGATCACGAAGCAGACCGACTACGGGATCATCCTCATGTCGCTGTTCATCGTGCGGCCGCCCGAGAAGACGTACAGCGCCCGCGACCTCGCAAGTCAGGCGCGCCTCCCACTGCCGATGGTGGGGAAGATCCTGAAGGCGCTCACGCAAAAGGGGCTGCTGGTGTCGCACCGAGGCGCGAAGGGCGGTTACAGCCTCTCGCGTCATCCCTCGCAGATCTCCATCGCCGAGATCATCGCGGCCCTCGAGGGACCGATCGCGATGACGGAGTGCAACATCCACGTCGGGGGGTGCAGTCTCGAGAGCTTCTGCCTCGCGCGGAGCAACTGGCAGAGGATCAACCGCGCCGTGGGCGACGCGCTCAGCGGCATCTCGCTCGAAGACATGACTCGGCCTGCGAATCCGGGGCCGCGGAGCGGGGCGGGGGACTCGACGCCGGGACTCCTCGAGGTCGCAGGGTTCGAGGCAACGGCGGCCGCACCTCCGCCGGCGCAGAAGGAGAGGCCATGACCACCGCCGCCAGGACGATCCAAGAACTCGCGAACAAGGAATACAAGTACGGATTCGTGACCGACATCGAGTCGGACGCGATTCCTCCCGGGTTGAGCGAGGACGTCGTCCGGTTGATCTCCCAGAAGAAGAACGAGCCGGAGTTCATGCTCGAATGGCGGCTCCGCGCTTACCGCCACTGGACTGGCATGAAGGAACCGCGCTGGGCGAACGTGCACTTTCCACCGGTGGACTACCAGGCGATCGTCTACTACTCGGCGCCGAAGTCGCCGTCGGGACGGCCGCAGAGCCTCGAGGATGTGGATCCGAAGCTGCTGGCCACGTACGAGAAGCTGGGCATTCCCCTCAAGGAGCGCGAGCTTCTCGCCGGGGTGGCCGTGGATGCGGTCTTCGACAGCGTCTCCGTGGCCACGACGTTCAGGGGCCAGCTCGCAAAGCTCGGGATCATCTTCTGCTCCTTCTCGGAGGCGGTGCTGAACCATCCCGAACTGGTGAAGAAGTATCTCGGCTCGGTCGTGCCCATCACCGACAACTTCTACGCGGCGCTCAATTCCGCCGTCTTCAGCGACGGCTCCTTCTGCTATGTACCCAAGGGCGTGCGATGTCCGATGGAGCTCTCGACGTACTTCCGGATCAACGCCGCGGCCACCGGGCAGTTCGAGCGCACGCTGATCATCGCGGAGGAGGGCGCCTCGGTGAGCTATCTCGAGGGCTGCACCGCGCCGATGCGCGACGAGAACCAGCTGCACGCCGCCGTCGTCGAACTGGTGGCGCTCGACGACGCGACCGTGAAGTACTCCACGGTGCAGAACTGGTACCCCGGCGACAAGGAAGGCAAGGGCGGGATCTACAACTTCGTCACCAAGCGCGGGAAGTGCGCCGGCCGCAACTCGAAGATCTCGTGGACGCAGGTGGAGACCGGCTCGGCGATCACGTGGAAGTACCCGAGCTGCCTCCTCGTGGGGGAGGGTTCGGTGGGCGAGTTCTACTCGGTCGCCCTCACGAACAACTACCAGCAGGCGGACACGGGAACGAAGATGATCCACATCGGCAAGAACACGCGCAGCACGATCGTCTCCAAGGGGATCTCGGCCGGGCACGGGCAGAACACCTACCGCGGCCAGGTGAAGATCATGAAGGGAGCGGACAACGCTCGGAACTACTCGCAGTGCGATTCACTCCTCCTCGGCGACCGGTGCGGCGCCCACACCTTCCCGTACATCGAGGTGAAGAACAGCACGGCGCGGATGGAGCATGAAGCGTCCACTTCGAAGATCGGCGAGGACCAGATCTTCTATTGCAAGCAGCGAGGGATCTCCACCGAGGACGCGATCTCGATGATCGTGAACGGCTTCTGCAAAGAGGTCTTCCGCGAGCTTCCGATGGAGTTCGCGGTGGAGGCCCAGAAGCTCCTCGGTGTGAGCTTGGAAGGGAGCGTCGGGTGACAGACGCCGCCGGAAAAGGACAGGCGATGCTCGAGATCAAGAACCTGCACGCGAGCGTGGCAGGGAGCGAGATTCTGAAGGGGATCAACTTGACAGTGCGGGCCGGCGAGGTCCACGCGATCATGGGTCCGAACGGCTCCGGCAAGAGCACGCTGGCCCAGGTGCTCGCCGGACGCGACGCGTATCAGGTGACGGCCGGCGAGGTTCTTCTCGAGGGAAAGAGCCTCCTCGAGATGTCGCCGGAAGATCGCGCGGGCGAAGGGGTCTTCATGGCGTTCCAGTACCCCGTGGAGATCCCCGGCGTGACGAATACCTACTTCCTGCGCGCCGCCCTGAACGCGATCCGGAAGCACCGCGGCCAGGAGGAGCTGGACGCGATTGACTTCCTCGGGTTGATCAAGGAGAAGATGAAGCTCGTCGGCATGGACGAGATCCTCATCAACCGCTCGGTGAACGAGGGATTCTCCGGCGGCGAGAAGAAGCGCAACGAAATCCTCCAGATGGCCGTGCTCGATCCCAAGCTCGCCATCCTGGATGAGACCGATTCGGGGCTCGATATTGACGCGCTGAGGATCGTCTCGAGCGGGGTGAGCGCTCTTCGCCGGCCGGACAGGGCGATCGTCGTGATCACGCACTACCAGCGGATCCTCCAGTACATCGTTCCCGACCGGGTGCACGTGCTCTCCGAGGGGCGTATCGTCAAGTCGGGCGACAAGGCGCTTGCGCTGGAGCTGGAGGCGAAGGGCTACGTGTGGCTCGAGGGTCAGTTCG
Organism: Candidatus Eiseniibacteriota bacterium; assembly: GCA_020052115.1. Taxonomy (GTDB): domain Bacteria; phylum Eisenbacteria; class RBG-16-71-46; order JAGVPR01; family JAGVPR01; genus JAGVPR01. The sequence continues at coordinate 4,039 of JAGVPR010000157.1, read as the reverse complement.
CGTCGCAAGAGGCGAGGTGACCGATGGCGACCGCTGAGGTGACAAGGGAGGCCGGAAGCTATCTGGGGCTCTTCGCGAGGATCGAGAAGGGCGGCAGTCGCGCTCCCGGATGGCTGGCGAACATGAGGCAATCCGCGATGACCGCTTTCGCGGAGACCGGGTTCCCGACCACGAGCCAGGAAGAATGGCGCTTCACCAATGTGGCGCCGATCGCGCGAACCACATTCGCGCCGCCCCGCCGTGCGCCTCTCGACGCCGCCTTCCTGGGGCCGCTCCAGATTCCCGGCGGCAACGTCGCGCGCGTGGTGCTCGTGGACGGCCGCTTCGATGCCGGCCTGTCGGACCTCGGCCCGCTCGAAAACGGTGTGCGCGTGGTCTCCCTCGCGCGGGCGCTGGCCGACGATGCGGAGCGGGTCCGCGCGCATCTCGGCCGGCTGGCGGCGATCGAAGGGCATCCGTTCACGGCGCTCAACACGGCGTTTCTGGAGGACGGGGTGTTCTTGACGGTGGCCGACGGAACCCTCGCCGAGAACCCGATCGAGATCCTCTACGTCGCCACCGCCTCGGCGGAGGCGTCCGTGAGGCATCCGCGGACGTTGGTCGTGGCGGGAGCGCGGAGCCAGCTCGCCCTGGTGGAGAGCTTCGTCACGATCGGCGAAGGGCCGTCGTTGACGAATGCGGTGACCGAGATCATCCTCGGCCCGAACGCCATCGTGGATCACTACAAGCTCCAGCGGGAGTCGCTTGCGAGCTACCATATCTCACGCACCGAGGGGCTCATCGCCGAGAGCGCCGTCCTGCGGTCGCACTCGTTCACGCTGGGAGCCGGCCTGTCACGCAACGACGCGTGTGTCGTTCTGAATGGCGAGGGCGCCGACTCCATCCTGAACGGCCTGTATGTCGTGGACGGAACTCAGCACGTTGACCATCACACGGCCATTGACCACGCGAAGCCCCACTGCACGAGCCACGAGCTCTTCAAGGGGATCCTGGCCGGCAGGGCGACGGGCGTCTTCAACGGCCGGATCCTCGTGAGGCAGGACGCCCAGAAGACCGATTCGAAGCAGACGAACAAGAACCTCCTGCTCTCCGAGGATGCCCTCGTGCAGACGAATCCCCAGCTCGAGATCTACGCCGACGATGTGAAGTGCACCCACGGAGCGACGATCGGACAGATTGACGAGAACGCGCTCTTCTACCTGCGCTCCCGCGGGATCGCGCGAGAGACGGCGAACGCCGTTCTCACGTACGCCTTCGCCGCGGAGGTCGTGGAGAAGGTGAGGCCGGAGGGGCTCAGGCGGCTCCTGGAGCAGCGGGTGGCCGAGCGCTTCGGCGGCGCCCTGGGCGAAGGGTGGCCGGCATGAAGAGCGCGAGCGGCTTCGCGGCGCCGGGCGCGCGACAGGGATCGGCGTTGAACGTCGCCGCCGTGAGGGCTGATTTCCCGATCCTCAAGGACTCGGTGCACGGCCGGCCGCTCGTGTATCTGGACAACGCGGCGACCACACAGAAACCCCGCGCAGTGACGGACGCCGTCACGGACTTCTACGCTCACGGGAATTCGAACGTCCACCGCGGCGTTCACTGGTTGAGCCAGCAGGCCACCGAGCGGTACGAGGCCGCCCGGGCGAGCGTTCAGACCTTCCTCGGAGCGCGCTCTCCGGAGGAGATCGTCTTCGTGCGGGGGGCGACGGAGGGGATCAACCTCGTCGCCCAGACCTACGGGCGCGCTCGGGTCGGTCCCGGGGACGAGGTGCTCATCACGGCGATGGAGCACCACTCCAACATCGTCCCGTGGCAGATGCTCTGCGAAGAGCGCGGTGCGATGCTCAGGGTCGCTCCTATCAACGACAGCGGCGAACTCGCCGTGAACGAGTTCGCCCGGCTCCTCTCGCCGAAGACCCGGCTGGCGGCGATCACCCACATGTCGAACGCCCTGGGAACGATCAACCCGGTGGCGCAGCTCGTGGAGACGGCGCACGCGCGCGGAGTGCCGGTGCTGGTGGACGGCGCCCAGGCGGCAGCCCATCTGTCCGTGGACGTTTCGGCGCTGGATTGCGATTTCTACGTCTTCTCCGGGCACAAGGTCTATGGCCCCACGGGCATCGGGGCGCTCTACGGGAAGGCGGCGCATCTGGCGGCGATGCCTCCGTATCAGGGCGGCGGCGACATGATCCTCGATGTCAGCTTCGAGAGGACGATCTACAACAAGGCGCCGTTCAAGTTCGAGGCGGGGACCCCGCATATCTCGGGCGCTATCGGCCTCGCCGCAGCCATTGACTACATCGGGCGATGGGGCAAGAACGCCATCGCGGAACACGAGACGGCCCTGACGCGCTACGCGCTGGAAAAGCTGGCGGGGATAGACGGCCTGAGGTTCATCGGCACGGCGCGGGAGCGCACGAGTGTGGTCTCGTTCGTCCTAGAGGGAATCCACCCGCACGACATCGGAACCGTGCTGGACCAGGAAGGAATCGCCATCCGTACCGGCCACCACTGCGCGCAGCCGATCATGAGCCGTTTCGGGGTGCCGGCGACGGCGCGGGCGTCTCTGGCGATGTACAATACGCGGGATGAGATCGACGCACTGGCGGCCGCGCTCCGCGCGGTCGTGCGGATGTTCAACCGATGAGCGACCTTCGCGAGCTCTATCAAGAAGTCATCCTGGATCATTACCGTCGGCCCCGGAACTTCCGAGAGGCCGAGGGAGACGCGCGAAGGGCCGACGGATTCAATCCGCTCTGCGGAGACCGCGTCACGGTTTTCCTGGTGATGGACGGAGACATCGTGCGGGACGTGAGCTTCAAAGGCGTCGGCTGCGCGATCTCCACGGCTTCCGCTTCGTTGATGACCGAAGCGCTCAAGGGCAAGACGCGAGCGGAGGCCGAGACGCTCTTCACGCGATTCCACGATATGATCACCGGACCCGGTGCGGGATCGGCGGAGACCGAAAGCCTGGGGAAGCTCGCGGTGTTCTCGGGCGTGCGCGATTACCCTGTGAGGGTCAAGTGCGCCACGCTGGCATGGCACGCGTTCCACGCTGCGCTCGAAGGCCGCGGCGAGCCGGTATCCACCGAGTGAACGCCGGCGGCGGACACGAACGAAGGGGTCCCCGATGAGCGATCATCACCAGGAATCTGCGGCGGACTCGCAGGGGGAGCCGCGCCCGGCTGAGGAGATCGAGAGGCTGGTCGTGGATGTCCTCAAGGACACCTTCGATCCCGAGATCCCCGTGAACATCTACGATCTCGGGATGATCTACGATGTCGAGGTCGGCCCGGATCGTTCAGTGGCGATCCGCATGACGCTGACTTCTCCCGCCTGCCCGGTGGCCGAGAGTCTCCCCGGTGAGGTCGAGTCGCGGGTGCGCCAGATCCCCGGCATCGGAAAGGTCACGATTGACCTGGTGTGGGAGCCTCCGTGGGATCGCGACATGATGTCCATGGCGGCGCGTCTCACGCTCGGGATGTGATTCGAGGGGGGCCCGCGCGCCGGTTTCAATCGAGAGCGGTCGGGCGGTGACGGCGGCGGCCGGGGAGGCGAGTTGCGAGAGGGCGTACGGAGAGCGCTCGGCGATGGTCTTGGCGTCTCTCTCGTGTCGGCCGCTCTAGCGGGCATCGCCGTCGCGGGCGGGATCGCGGCCCGAAACGCGCTGACCTTCCTCGATGGCCTTCTCCTCGCGACCTACCTTGCGGCGGCGTTTGCCGTCCTGTTCGTCCTTCCGGGAATCATCGGCGCGTTGATCCTGATGCGTGCAGAAGGCGCGCACCGCCTGCGCGCCGGGCGGCGCGTCCCGCTCCTGGTGGCGGCCTATGCCACCGCCGGCGCGGGAATCTGCGGCATGTCCTGGCTTCACGTGGATTTCCTGCCGAGCCATTTGGGCCTCGCTCGTCTGGGTTGGGGCCTGACAGCGATTCTCTTCCTCCTCCTGGGGGTCGTCGCGGCCGGGATGTACACGGCCGCAAACTTCGCGCGGGCCGCGCTTCGTCGCTTCGTCCCGCCTCGCCAGGCGACCGGCGTGCTCGTCACGGCGCTCGCGCTC